>QMVZ01000001.1 GCA_003661365.1 Thermoproteota archaeon
TAGTTGAAGAATCCGCTAGAACAGCATGCACCTTCATAGCGGTTGATAAGGAAGGAAGGAGAGTAATTTACTCTCTGGGAGGAAAGGCCTTACTTGAGTCCCCTAACGAGATAGACCTCTCCTACTTAATGAGTTCACGGATAATATACGTAGGAGAGGCCTACCCTAAGGTAGTGTCTAACGCCCTTTTACATGCAAAGAGGAAGGGGATTACCATAATCTCTAATCCTGGAGTAAACTTCTCTCTATTTGGTGATGAAGCTTTTGATATAATTAGAGCAAGTGATCTCATTGTGATCAGTTCTAAGGAGCTATCTTCCATAAACCGAGACATTAGGGAGGGAGCAAGATATCTCCTTAAGGAGGGTCCAAAAGCTGTCATCGTTACAATGGGATCAGAGGGCTCCTTCCTTATCAACAAGGAGGGAGCTAAACTCATCCCTGCTTTCAGAACTAAGGTCGTAGATACTACGGGAGCTGGAGATGCCTTCACAGCTGGGCTGATTTTTGGTAAACTGAGAGGATGGGGTCTCTCGAAATGTGTGAGGTTCGGAAATGCTGTTGCTACGATTAAGATATCCCATCTTGGCGCAAGAAGTGGCCTTCCTACTGCAGAAGAAGCCTTGAATTTCATCGCAAGAAGTAGAACTAAGACTTCCTAAACCTTTCTGAATTTATTCTTCCTAATCGCTCAGAACATAGACTATCGCGCCTGAAGAATGAGTAAGTCTCTTAGAGGCATCAAGACTTTATATTTCCCAAGATTCTCTCAAATAGGTGCAGATCTTGAAGTGTCTAGTTTACCGCGGTCGAATGGATGTAAGAGTGGAAGAATGCTCGAGACCAGAGATAAACTCTAATGAGGTGTTAGTTAAGGTTCTTGCCTGTGGACTTTGCACGACAGATGTTAAAACAATAAGAAAGGGCCACAGATATATAAAGCCTCCTTGTGTTTTAGGACACGAGATAGCAGGGAAGATAGTTGAGATAGGGGAGGATGTGAAGGGATTTGGGGAGGGGGATCCTGTAGTAGTGGCCCCCTATGTCCCTTGCGACTCCTGTTACTTCTGCTTAAAGGGCCAGTATTCTCTATGTAGCAGGCTCTTTGAGCAATTTCCTAGACCAGGAGGCTTTGCAGAATTCGTTGCTGTACCAGAGAGAATTGTAAAGAAAGGCCTCATAAAGATGGATGGAGTTAAGCCAGAAGAAGCGTGCCTCACAGAACCCCTCGCATGTTGCATTCATGGAGTGAGGAACCTAAACCTAAAGCCTCTAGATAACGTTCTTATCATCGGATCAGGTCCCATGGGTCTCATGCTCCTGCAGGTAGCCAAGCTCTTTGGTTCTTCCGAGGTTATTGTAAGCGATTTGCTGGACGAAAGGTTGGATGTTGCATCAAGGCTAGGAGCTGACATTACACTTAACCCGGCGAAAGAAAAGGTTTCTACGCGAGTGAAAGATCTAACAGGAGGAAGAGGGGTGGACAAGGTTATTGTAGCTGTCGGCTCTCCTGAAGCAATTTCTCAAGGGATGTCATGCGTTAGGAAAGGTGGTACTGTTCTGTTATTTGGAGGTTTTCCTCCAGGAACCGCAATGGAAATAGATCCCAACTTCGTGCACTACGATGAGGTAAATCTAGTTGGAAGCTTTGGTTTTAGTCCTTCTGACTTCTTCTCTGCTGCTCTCTTAATAAGAAGGGGGATTATGAGGTTTAAGGAGATAATATCTGAGAAGGTGGGATTTGATCGGGTTTTAGAGGCAGTTAAGCTAGTTTCAGAGGCAAAACGTTTGAAGGTGGTGGTTCTACCTTGACTTGCGTTTTAGCAGCGGACATAGGAACCAGCGGATGTAAGCTAGCCTTAGTAGATCCATACGGAAGGGTAACCGCAAAAACTGCAGTTAGATACGAAGTTATACGTCCTAACTCGATTTGCGCTGAGCAAAACCCTCATACCTGGTGGGAAGCCTTTAAAGAGGGGCTCTCCAGGTTAATAGCGTCAAAAGGTTCGGATGAAATAGTAGCTGTAGGGATCTCTGGCCAGTCTCCGGTTATTTTACCCGTTGACTCGAGAGGGTACGTTCTCCATAATGCTCTCCTCTGGATGGACAGAAGAGCTGTTTCACAGGCCAAGAAACTTGCCGAGATCTTCGGCATTAGAGAGGATCCATCTAATGCCTTGGCTAAGATCTTATGGTTTAGAGATGAGATGCCTCATTTATTCGCTAAAACTTACAAGTTCCTTCAAGCCTCTGATTACATAGCATTTAGGCTTACTGGCACATTCGTCACGGACAAGTTCACAGCTATGACAGCTTTCTTCAATCCACATGAGTGGAAATGGCCGAAGGAAGTGGAAGACATGGGCATTATGGAGAAACTACCCGAAGTGGTAGAGCCGGGCTCTCCCATTGGACATGTTTCAAGATCAGCATCAAAAGAGATAGGTTTAAGAGAGGATACCATAGTTACAGCTGGTTCTATAGACGCTTACCTTGCTGTGCTTGGCTCTGGGGCTATAAAGCCTGGATCTGCATGTGATATTAGTGGTACATCGACCTGCCTCATGATCACTTCATCTAAACCTGTTCATGATCCAAAGGAAAGGGTATTTTGCACTCCACACTTCTTGAATGATCTGTTTATAGTCTCTGGGGTTCTATCAACAACTGGAGCTTCAATTAGCTGGTTTCTTGAAGAGTTTGGAAGAGAGGAAATGTTAAAGGCTTCAGAGATAGGGGAAGATCCTTTTAACCTGCTAATCTCAAGAGCCTCGAAAGTCCCACAAGGAGCTGAAGGACTTATATTCCTTCCCTACCTTGCAGGGGAGAGGAGCCCTATCTGGGATCCCTTTGCTAAGGGAGCGATAATTGGACTAACCCTCAAACATGGAAAAGGTCATGTCGTGAGAGCCATATTAGAGGGATGTGCCTTTGGATTAAGACATGTCCTCGAAATCGCAGAGGAATTAGGAGCTAATGTAAAAGAAATAAGAACTTGTGGAGGAGCTTCTAAAAGCGACTTGTTGTGTCAAATAAAGGCAAATGTAATTGGGAAACCCATTCTTACATTGAGGGAGCCAGATACATCATTAATTGGTGCCGCCATCCTAGCCTTCATTGGAAGCGGGATCTATAAGAAAGTCTTAGAAGCTATTGATTCTATTGTCAAGGTTAAGAAAGTCTTCATTCCAGAAGAGGAATCTAGAAGAGTATATGACCATTTATTTCGCCTCTACAAGCGATCCTATGATGTTCTCAAAGAGATACTCCACAGCCTATGATCCTTTTGAATGTCTAACCCCTTTTCTCAGAGAATCTCTTACCTATTATTGGCAAAGTTCCGAACGATCCCTATGAGATGAGAATTTTCACGAACAATCTTTATCGTACTAGTTCAGCATCCTATGGGGAGGAAATCCTACCATATGCAATCTTTCATGGGAAAACAAGATTGTGGTCCATACAAGAGGTTACTCATAGAATCGGATTGACAATGGTCCTAATTCTAGTCTTCATGCCTAAAAAGAAAAGATCTTGAGGTCTTGAGTTATTTGATGAGTGGTTTTGTACGGAGCAGATTAAGCTGCAGTTATCCGATATTAGATTCATCTAAAGTAATAAATCAGGAGAGAGGAGAACAGTCTAGATCTTTTATACAAATTTTTAAGTTATAAAAAGAAGAGAGAAGTTAGCTAAGGTGGGAAAAGTGGGAAAGTCGACTCTTATTGCTGTTGTCATAATAATCATCCTTGTTGCCATAGGCGGGTTTTACAGCTACCAACAGATGACTAAACCTAAGAGTCCAACCGGGGAAGTTGTTCTGAAGGTTAAGGGGAAGATAACGAGAACCAATGTAGGTAATGAGTATCACTTTGATCTAGCCATGCTTGAGAAGATGATAGACACAGAGTTTGATTGGGAGTGTCCGTGGTTTGGCAAATATCATTGGGAAGGAATATCTCTAGTTACACTTCTTAAGGAATTGGGTGTTCCTGATGACGCTAAGTACATCAAGTTCACTGCTAAGGATGGAGTAACTGCTGAATATCCGATAAGCATGCTGAAAGAGCATCCCAACATAATTCTAGCAATAAAAATGGACGGTGAATACATACCTGACGATAAAGTTGGTCCTCTGAGGGTTGTAATCCCTTATGATCAGTATCCAGAACTTGAAGAGGACTATCCTCCATTCCCCTTCACAGTTGGATGGATTATAGAGGCAGAGGTTGGCTAATCTTTTCCTCCTTCTATTTTTTCTTTTTTACTTCTATCTAGTGTAGGACTCATAGAGGTTAGATCTTATTTTTACCGGGGTTTAATGTGTAATCTGATGATGCATCTCCAGTCTAACTCTTCGTTATAACACTATAATATTCTCCTAGAGCGAGGGTTTGCATTAAACCCATAAAAATTTATCATTTGGCAGTGGTGTTGCCAATCGTAGGATCAAGTTATCTTCTTTATGGAGGGGTTGGGGCTGGCAAAGGATGTAATTGTCGTTGATAAACTCACCTACTATTATCCTCATTCAGAGGAGCCAGCTCTCAAAGGAATTAATCTAAAGGTGAAACAAGGAGAAATAGTTACCATAATGGGACATACTGGGTGTGGGAAGAGTACTTTATGTCTGACCTTCAACGGGGTAATCCCTCACGCTATTGGAGGGGATCTTGAGGGAAAAGTGGTTATTGACGGTCTAGATGTTATGGAGCATGACATACCAGAGCTAGCTAGGAGGGTGGGCATGGTCTTCCAAGATCCAGAAACCCAGTTATTTTCTGTTACAGTCAAGTCTGAAGTGGCGTTTGGTCCTGAGAACTTGATGCTCCCAAGGGAGGAAATAATAGAAAGGGTTTACTGGGCTCTTGAGGCTACAAGACTTAAAGGTTATGAGGAAAGAGCTCCTACAAAGCTTTCTGGAGGGGAAAAACAGCAAGTTGCCCTAGCAGCCGCCATGGCGATGAGGCCCAAGATATTAGTTTTAGATGAGCCTACATCAGAGCTTGATCCTGTAGGGACCAGGAAGATCTTCTCACTAATAAAGGAATTGAACAAGAGGTATGGAATTACTTTCGTCATAATAGAGCATAAAGAAGAAGCAGTTAGGCTCTCAGACAGGATAATTTTGATGAAGGATGGAAAAGTAATAGGAGAAGGAAGGCCTCCAAGGGTTTTTTCTGAAATAGACTCTGTGAAAGAATCAAGGGTGAGGGTTCCTCAGATATCTCAGCTCTTTTACAAACTGAAGGAAAGGGGTCTGGACATTGGAAGGCTTCCCTTATCAACAGAGGAAGCATATCATATCCTGAAAGATCTTCTTAATAAAGAGAAGGCAGAGGATCTCCCTGTAGAAGCAAGTAAAAGAGATATTGAATCTCAACCAGTGATAAAAACCAAAGATCTGTTTTTCCAGTACAAAAACGGACCTGTAGCCCTTAAAAGGATAAATTTAGAGGTATATCAAGGGGAGTTTACCGCTATAATAGGTCAGAACGGGGCCGGGAAGACTACTCTCGCAAAACACTTCAATGGGCTCCTTAAACCAACGAAGGGAGACGTAATAATAGACGGTATGAATACGAAAGACGCCCTCATTACGGATTTAGCTAAGACCGTTGGTTTCGTTTTTCAGAATCCAGATCATCAATTTTTCTCGTTTACCGTAGAGGAGGAAGTGGCATTTGGGCCAAGAAACTTAGGACTTAGCGAAGAGGAGGTTAAGAGCAGGGTTGATGAAGCTCTAAGGATGGTAGGGTTAGAGCAAATGCGAAACAGACATCCCTTCACCCTTAGCAGAGGGCAAAGGCAGAGATTGGCAGTAGCATCGGTTCTAGCGATGCATCCAAAAATCATAGTGCTCGATGAGCCCACCACAGGGCAAGATGAGGTTGCAATAAACCAGATTATGACCTTAGTAAACAAGTTAAGAGAAGAAGGAAGGACGATTCTGATGATAACCCATGATATGTCCATAGTGACTAAATATGCAGAAAGGACGATTGTGCTATGCCAGGGAGAGGTGCTCTTAGATGGTCCGACTAGGGAAGTTTTTTCCCATCCAGAGATACTAGAGAAAAGCCACATTGACATCCCTCCGATAATGAAGCTAGCTAGGATGTTGTCCGAATATGGAATTCCTAGCAATGTCCTTACGGTGGAGGAGATGTGCGATATGATAATGAGAAAGGCAGGTGGATGAGATGTCTCTTGTTCACTATTATCCCGGGGATTCTTTTTTTCACAAGTTAGATCCTAGAGTGAAGATGCTCTGGCTAGCCTGCATGTTCGTTTTATCCTTCATCTTCAACCATCCGTTACATCTAGGAGTTCTCTTCATTAGCGTCCTTTTCCTCTGGATATACATGAAGATCCCCTTCTCAGAGTTAAAGCTCTTCTTCAAGGCTCTGACAATAGTGGCAATAGTTACCTTCTTCTTTCAACTTCTCTTCTACCCAGGAGAACATGCCATCGTATCCTTCTCCATCCCTAGATGGATTCCTTACTTCGGAGGAGTCACCGCTATAACGATTGAGGGTCTTGTAAACGGAATAGCCATGGTCCTGAGGCTATTCATAATCGTACTTACAATGCCAGTGATTACGATGTCCACCTCCCTAGAGCACCTCATCATAAGCCTGATAAGGATGGGAATGCCCTATGAAATAGCCTTTGCAGCTACAACCGCCTTAAACCTAGTTCCAGTACTTCAGTCAGATGCTCTGAAGATAATAGATGCCCAGAAGGCTAGGGCTTTTACAGCATTGGAGAGGGGGAGTTTCAAAGATAAAATAAAGGCTTACGTCCCCCTAATCGTCCCTCTTATGGTTGGATCTCTTAAGAAGGGTCAACAACTTGAGGTTGCCATGGAGTCAAGGGCATTTGGAGCATATGAGAGTAGGACCTACCTAACAGAGATAAGAATGCGATCCATAGATTATGTTTTTGCCGCATTCTTCGTTATTATTACGATTCTCTGCCTTGCCTTGAGAATCCTGAAAGGATTCGGGGCTTTCAGATTGTAAGACTTATTAGTTTTCGCTTGGTTCGTCTATAGGTGACTGAATGGTTAGAAGAAGAGGTAGAATAGCAGAAGTTCATGTGGCTTACATAGCGATTTCGGCAGCTGTGACAACAGCTGCCGCTTACATACCAATGTTCCCAGTTATAGGAGCTGGCTCTATGATGAGCGCTGGTATGATAGTCGTTCCGTTGGTCGGGATATTGTTAGGCCCGACAGCGGGAACTTTGGCGGTAGCGATAGGGGCTTTTCTGGGACAGATAGTGGCTCCTTATGGGGCTATATTTGGTTTAATAACGTTCTTGTGCCCTATGACTAATGCCTTTGTAGCCAGCCTGTTGGCATTTAGGAAGTGGAAAGAGGGAATTTGCGCATTAGGGCTTACGATATTGATGTGGTATGTGATTACCAGCATTAAATGGGCTGGAGATCCTTACGCCTCAGTAAGGTGGTATTTTCCATTCTTACATCTGGCCTCGTTTGCTTCCCTTCTGATCATGAGGGGTAAGATTGGTGAGTGGATTGAAGGCCTTGATCCAAAAAAAGTTCCTATAGGAATATTTCTGTCCGCGTTGGCAGGTTTGTTGGCTGAGCACATGGTTGGAAACGCTATATATGTAGGAATATATTCAGGCCCAGCCAGAGTATATGCGTTTGTCCTTTCCATATATTGGATTGAGAGGCTACTCGGAGCCATTGGAGCGACGCTTGTCGGAACCCCCTTGCTTATAGCTCTATACAAGGCTAGAGTAGAAATTGGGCCCTGGTCTCTTAGAGAAGGTTGAGTTGTGGCAGGTTAAACTAAATTGGATGTTATAAAGAGCATTTACGAGAAAGCTCTCGGTACTCTCGCTGCCTTAGCGATAGGAGATGCAATGGGCATGCCAGTTGAAATGCTTTCATTGGAGGAGATAAAGGAGATATATGGTGTAATAGAGGGGCTCGAGAAACCTCCCTCATGGCACATCCACAGTTCGTTTCCGCCTGGAAGGGTTACCGACGACACAGAGTTAACTCTGCTCCTAGCAAATGCTATCATTAGAACAGGTGGGGATTTAAAGGCTGAGGACTTCGCCGTTGAGCTGCGAAAGTGGGCAAAAAGTGGAGCATTTAACCTTGACTACATCGGACCAGCCACTAGAAAAGCTCTGAAGAAGTTAGTCATGGGGGTTTCTCCAAGAGAGTCTGGAGGGAGGGGGAGTACTTGTGGAGCGGCAATTAGGGTATCTCCCGTAGGCATAGTAAACGCGTGCAATTTTAAGGCTGCTGCTTTGATGGCTGTCGAATCATCTCTTCCTACTCATGGAGGTAAACCTGCGTTAGCAGGGGCCTCAGCAATAGCCTCGGCCATAGCTGAAGCTATGAGGGAAGGAAGTACAGTGGATTCTATCGTCAGAGCTGCTATTTTAGGATCTAAAATTGGAGAGAAGTTTGGAAGACCAGTTCCTTCAGCATCAGTATCAAAGAGAATTGAGCTTGCTGCATGTATCTCTAATAAAATAGATGATCCTGAAAAAGCTTCCTTAGAAATACGGGATATAATAGGCACAGGTATGGAAACCGCAGAGGCTGTACCAGCTGCCATTGGGATCTTCATCGCCAGCAGAGGAGATCCAATGAAGGCCATACACCTAGCGGTGAACTTAGGAGGAGACACTGATTCCGTGGCATCTATGGCTGGAGCGATCTCTGGTGCGTGGAAAGGGATTCAAGCAGTGGACAGGAAGATACTTAAAGAAGTTGAGGATGTAAATGGTCTTAATCTGGAGGATTTGGCAATGAAACTTACAAATATAGCTTTGAGAAAGCTAAGAACATGATCTAAAGTAGAATACTCTGTTAACTTTCCCCATGTATGAGTTTAGCTAACGATTTAACGACAGTTTCTGGGTTCTCCGTTTGCCAAATGTTCCTTCCAAATGCTATTCCTCGAGCTCCAGCATCAAGCGCATCCTTTACTATCGAAAAGAGTTTTTCATCGCTTTCGATCTTCGGACCACCAAGTATGACAATCGGTATTGGGCAAGATTCCACCACTTTAGCGAAGGATCTCTTATCTCCTGTGTAGAATGTCTTCACGAAGTCTGCTCCAGCTTCAGCTGCTATACGTGAGACTTTTGCAATTATCTCTGCGTTATACCTATCCTTTGTCTTTGGATACATCTCGGCCATGAGTGGAAGACCCCATTCCTCGCATATTATGGCCAACTCGCACAAAGAGTTGATGTTCTCAACTTCTTCAGGCACATGCGTGAATACCATCATCTTGATCGCATCCGCTCCAAGTCTAATGGCTTCCTTCACAACTTCCTCATAATCAACTAGTCCACTACTAATGCTCATTATAGTCGAGACTTTACCTGCCACTTCTGAGGACGCCATCCTTAGAATTCCTGGGTTTAGCATGAGGGCATCTGCTCCTCCTTTTATCACCCTTCCGATAGTTCTTATAGGATTCTCTATGCCAGGTAAAGGACCAAGCGCTATGCCGTGATCCATGGCTACTATTAGAGTTCTTCCATCCTCCCTAAAGATCCTCCCTAACCTTATCTCTTTTCCCGCCAACCTATCACCTGAATAGTTAAGCCTTAGTTATTTTTAGCCTTCGCCCTCTCCTTCTGGATAGTCAAGAAAAGCCCTAGGGGCTATTTTTAGTTTACAGTTCATAGTAAAATTTCAACTAAGAGAGAGCTTGTAGATCTGATTCTTTTATAGGTTCTCTAGGCTTCCTGTACTCATCGAGTTTGCTTAATTTCTCCTCAGCGATCTTCATTACCTTCCTTAGGAGTTCTTCCTCATCTATCGTGAGAAGCTTGCCATGCCTCACGACAATCCTTCCATCTACAATTACGGTGTCGACATCGCTTCCCTTTGCACAATAGACTAGTGTTCGGAATATATCTGATAATGGCTGAATGTGAGGTTTCATAAGATTCACGAGAATGATATCTGCCTTTTTTCCAGGCTCTATTGATCCTATTTCCTTATCCATACCAAGAACCTTGGCTCCTAACTTAGTTGCCATCATCATCACGTCAGTGGCTGAGATTATCGAGGGATCAAGGGAAGAGACTTTGTGGAGGAGTGCGGCCGTTCTCATCTCCTCAAACATGTCCAGGTTGTCGTTGCTAGCTGGTCCATCTGTTGCTAAGCCAACTGGGATATTAAGATTGAGCATTTTCTTGACAGGAGCGATTCCAGATGCTAATTTCATGTTGCTCTCTGGATTGTGGGATACTCCTGCATTTTTCTCCTTTAGGATCCTGATCTCCTTATCATCAAGCCAAATACAATGGACAGCAACGAATGGATGGACATCTAATAGGCCTAAGCTATTTATATACTCAAGGGGGCCCATGCCAACCCTTTGCTTCATGTTATCGACTTCGTATCTCGTCTCACCCACATGAATGTGAATGCCAACTCCATGCTTTTCTGCAATATCCACGATCTTTTTAAGCAAGCCCCTCGAGCAGCAGAAAGGCGTGGAAGGAGCTAGCATGAAAGATATCTTATCTTTCTCTCCATATTTTTTAATGAGGTTCTCACTTCTCTTAAGAGCCCACTCGGTAGGCAATATTATGTCCCTTCTTATCCATTTATCAGCCAAAGTCAGGGCATATATTCCCCTTATTCCTGCATTTTTCAAGGCCTTTATCACAGCAGGACCCTGAATAACTCCTTCCATAGCTACTATGGTCGTAGTTCCGGATTTTAGGGCTTCAACACAGGAGAGCAAGGTGCTGTAATAAACCAGCCTATCATCCCCAGCTATAGCGTCTTCTAAGGCCATCCTGCAAAAGGGGTACAGCGCCTCTTCACACCAATTGACTAGAGGAGCCGTGTCAACCATCCCTCTCAGAAAGCTCTGGTAAAGATGAGAATGTGTGTTTATTAGGCCCGGAAGGACTGCCATCCCAGATGCATCTATCACTTTTTCTGGAGAGCATTCTTCCTCAACCTCCTTGCTCTTACCAATTAGCCTTATCCTATTCCCTTCAATATAGACCGCACCATTGGAGATAACGCCATACTTACTCATGGTTACGAGCAGACCGTTTCTTATTAGAATACTGTTCATCTTCCACTCAAAATCGTGAAAAGACAAATATTTATCCCTTAGGAAAATTGCTGATGTAGTGTTTCTTATACGAATCATCATTATGAATTGGCGAGAATTATGTTGGAAGGTAGATTAGCTGAAAAGATCGGAGATGACGTTGTCAGAATCCAGAGGAACTGGATAAAAATAATTGAGGAGAAAAGGGGTAAGAAATTTAAGGTGAGCGATTGGCGGCTCATGCTTAAAACGAAAAATGACTTGGAGCCCCATGAGAGACAATTAAAGGAGGTTTTTGATTTATATATCGTCTCAGCTAACGCTGGATATGACATCATAAGAGGACTGACGGATTACATCTATCCACAGGACGAGCCATGGTTGGAGCACTATCAGACGACTGCGGTGTTCGAAATTCTCTATGAGTATGACAGGGAATTCAAGAGAGCCTCTACCGCTTTGGTTAAGACAATAGATAGATCCGATGATTTGATTCAAAAGGAAGTTTTTGCCAGGTTCTACGGGCGCTATGGACAAACTTGGATCGTAGACTATGTTGCAACGCCAGGATCTTTCTCCAACCTCTATAAAAGGATTCTAGAAAGGGTAAACATGAGGCCAGACTATAAGTGGACATTCATCAACGCGGTTTCAGCTGCAAGAAATACTAGCTATAGTGTTATGTTTGGTTCTAAGTTTCTGGAAGCACTAAATTCAGGAAAGAGCATAAATGAGGCAATTAAAGCAGAAAAGGAGGTACTGAAGGAGATGTGGCTTAATCCCTTGGAGACGCAGGTTAGGATAATGAAGGAAGTTGGCCATAAGTCATTTGATTATGAAAGGTGCATTAAGATGTTCAAAAAGAAGATCTATGAGGCAACCGTTAAAGCAGCAGAGGCCGGCGTGCACTACTCTAATTTGAGTTTAATTCCTCTTTGGGCAGCTGGGGACTTCCATCACGTTTCTCAAACAACGTACAATTTATGCAAGGGAGACATTGAATTTGCAATACTTCAGAGCCTGACGGATGCGCTGGAACGAACTATAGATAATGCTAAAAAGGATGGAAAGCTAAGGGACCCGTATAAGATCCCAACATGGGAGGTTACAGCTTCAGCATCCGCGTACATCATGAGGCTAGATGGCTTTACCTCAAGCATGGTGGCGGATCTGCTTATGAGGAGGTTCTACAACCTCATCCTAAAGGATCCAAAGATATTCAGATATGAGTGTATGAACGAAGAATTTGTCAATTTCCTTAGTCAAGGCGAGTACTTCATCGAAAAACCTCCCAGAGGGCTCGGCCGAAAGGTTTGGAACGTTAACATAGATCTATCTCCCATAGAAAAAAACGAGATCTTAAGCAATCCTCAACATTACTCTTGGCCAGAGTGCCCAATTACAAGCCGTTTTGCGAGTTTGCTTCGCTTTGCCGATGAGCCCTTTCATTTGATTAGCGATCCAATGGTGTGCCTTTATGCGACTGAGCTCATAGCTTTAAATCCTGGCAAACCCCATTTGCCATATCTTTTCTGCAAGAAATGTGTTTCTGCCAAGTATTTACCGTTCAGATGTAAGTACTGCCTTGCTGAGAAGGAACCTCAGTAATACAGATCCTCTCTAGGTAAATATCATATCTTAAATATCTCACAGCAGTCTTCGTTTAATCACTTCTACAAAGTTTTTGTTCAACCACCGAGCCGAACTTTTGTTTTAATCATAATATTTTGTTTTTAGCATCACAAATTGCAACTTTAATAACTAAGAGGAGTAGCCCAAGAGGGTCTTAGCCAAGGAGGAAGGATCCCACCAAAGCCTCCAACCAATAAAGAAAACGGAAAATATCAAGATTACAGTTATGATAGCAATGAAGTTGGCTATCGTGAGACGAGGAGGTTCCTCTAAATATGTTCTCTTCTTGTATGCTTCAAAAGCCCGTGATTCTAACGCTATCTGGAACCCATCTGCCCAGTAGTAAAGGGGAATGAAACGTAATGCGGTTCCTAAGGCCACTATTATAGCCATCCAAGCAATAGGGGCACCATAAGGAGTACGAGCATGTATACTGCACTAGATTGTGTGGTCATCTTTCTTATCTCCTCTCCTTGAGAAAAACCTGATGACTAATGCAATTACTCCAACAATTAGTGGAAGTAGCTACGGAAAGAGTTATAAATGAGACAGAATTTGTAGGGGTTTTCTGCTATCCTCTGGGTGGACTCACAGGAGCTAAGGTTGGAGGGATCAACTACAAGAATGTAAGAGCGACGGTAAATCATAAGTACTGTCCATCCCTCAAAAGCATAGTTCCGGATTCTAAAGTTCCTAAAGAAGCTCGTTCAGCATTTGAGTTTCCTTTGGTTGGACTTGACTCTAGAAATTTAAAGGTTGCAATGTTCGTCGCCTTAGAAGCGTTTTCGACAGTTCCAGGTGTACTGGAGGTTACAGCTCCTAAATCCGAGGGTTGTTGGGGAACGAAAAAGTATATTTGCATGATATAGTCTCACTATTACATAAAAGATAAGATTACCGATGCGATAGGCTACAGAAATGTGCTGTAAATTTTACCACGGATTTGAAAGCAGTTTCTCTAAAATATTATCATGAACCCTACCAGCTCTGTACATCCTCCCAGTTCTGGTGTCATATAAGCATAGCTCGGCCATAATGAAACCATATCCTTCTTTTGCAAGCCTTATCAAGTCATATTTTGGATCTATGTACTTCTTCTCAACAACTGCTAGTTGATAGAACGATTTACCGAAGGAATTTGGGTTATTCTCAATAACTGTTTCTTCTGCAATCCTCTGAAGATCCTCTCCTTCTTTTGAGTAAATCCAAGCATGCAATACACCACCATGCCTTACCATATCATCGGCCCAGGGGCAAGGTTCTCTAAATACTCTAGGCGATATGGGGGCTATCGGCGTTATCGTCATCATAGCTTCTATTCTATCGTAGGAGATGCCGTAATACTCAGTCAATCTCCAAAACCCATCTTCCATCGTCCGAGCAGAGACCTGTACGGAGCCTACTATCGAGTTTGTGGGTGTGACTATGAGATAGAGATTCTCTGGACTCACTCCACAGGCACTTGCTAATTTTTCTGTAACAGCTTCATCTGGGAGATCTTTGCCACGAGGCTGGACTAATAGCACGGCAACGTTCCCCTCATCTTTATAGTCCAGCTTGGCATATACTTTCTCTGGCTTCTGCCTTAAGGCCTTTCCAGGTCCCGATACCCATGCCGTATACTCATTCACTTCCACATGAGGCGGATGTATTACCTCGGGCCAAACGTAGTAAGATATTCCGATTATAGCAGGAAGATCAGTGTAGGCAACGATAGCTGGCAGATATATGCTACCGTACTTAGCCATGATTACTTTTGCTTCACCAAATCCGCATAATGCAGCCCTTGTCACATACTCTGCTGCCTTAAATCCTCCTTTCACATTAACTCCAGTATCTATAATTGTTACGTGATTCTTGAGCTCAAGAACATCAATATCTAACGAATCCTTCTTTTGTATCATCTCTCTGACCACCTGAAGGGATTGCTCATTAACGCTTACTCCCTTTAGACGCTTAATTGAGACCTTATCAGACATACTTTCCCCCAAACAGCTACAAGAGGAATAACTTTAAACTTTTTGAGAGATAGTCCACGTAACCTAAATTTGAGTCGCACCTACTCGCCAACTACTTCTCTGAATACCCTAAGGAAGTTTAACCCAAGTATCTTCTTTATCTCGCCCTCAGAATACCCTCTTTCAATCAGACCTTTCGTTAGATTTGGGAGATCTGTAATAGTTCTAAGTTCTTTGGGCCAGGTATATATTCTGCCATCTATCTTAATCAGCACCCTTCTAGTTACTGGAAATTCTGCCCATCCCTCGGCAAAGTCTAGCCCTATTCCGACATGGTTTACTCCCACTAAGTTTACTACATAATCAATACAATCAAGGACTCTTTCAATGGTGCAATTTCTATCTGGATCCCTACATAGCATCCTCGGAAATGCTGTTACACCAATTACACCTCCTTTCTCAGCTAAAGCCATTATTTCCTCATCTGTCTTATTCTGATACACATCTAAGATGTTGCGGGGATTGCAATGAGACGCTATCACTGGATCTCTTGAAAGTTCTATGGCCTCTAAAACGCTTTTTCTTCCGACATGAGCCAAATCTATCAATATATTGAGTCTATTTAATTCCTTAACAAGTTCAACTCCCCATTCGCTCAGCCCAGAATCTGTCCTTTCTTTACATCCATCAGCAGCTATATTCCTGAAATGATAACTTAACTGAATTATTCTTACACCTAGATTCTCATATATTCGTAAGAATCTTAAATCTCCTTCTAATGGAGCTATATTCTGAAAGCCAGCAATTATGCCAACTTTTCCTTCTTTCTTAGCCTCTAATATTTCTCTTGCTGATGTTACAAACGTTGCTATATCCTTGTTCTCATCTATGAGATCCTGAAGATCTAATAGTCTCATTACAGTCTCGCGGAAACTATGGTTCATAGCAACGGTATAATTTATAGCAGTTACACCTGCGCTCGATAATTTTTCAAAATATTCTCTGCATAGTAAGGAAGAATTTAGCATATCAACTATTATAGCCTCATTATGAAGTTCTAAAACTCCCTTTGCTTTGGAAGGCACAAACAGGTCATGACATCTTTAACATTTAAATTTGAGTAGGCGCTTGTGGCAGCGATTTTAGCAAGCGCTGTTAGTGGAGAACGCAGAGCAGAGATAAAGGAACCAGGAGGAATAAAGAAACCCTCTAAAGCGCAGCAGAATTGTTGCAGCATAACTTTTGAGAGAGCGCTAAAGAATAAGCTGCTTTGCAACCATAAAAACGAGGTAATGAAGATAGAGCCATTTGGGTTCTGGGAAGGTAATTTATATAGCGTTGTTACAGGGACTGCTGTAAATTAAGAGAGTATGAGGACAATCTATTCTCTAGTAAGGAATATCATAGGTGTATAAGGTATAACTATCGGTTCTGTAACAAGAGCTTCTTCCTTTCATATGCCAGAATTTTCCTTAGCCTTAAATTAAATTAATTAAGCATTTTCATCTGTTTAGAGGTGATCTCTTTGGGTCAATTTCACGGAGCATCACCTGATAAGGTAACAAAAATGTATAGGATTATGTTACTGATAAGGTGTGTCGAGGAGAAATTAAAAGAGTTGAACATCGAGGGGCTAATTCCGGGCTTTCTCCATTTAAGCATCGGACAAGAAGCCGTAGCTGCAGGAGTAATGGCTGCTTTGAAAGATGGTGATTACATACTTAGTACGCACAGGGGACATGGACATTGTTTGGCTAAAGGCATGAGTGAATACATGTTATTTGCCGAGATACTAGGGAAAGTCGAGGGTTGCTGCATGGGAAAGGGTGGTTCAATGCACCTATGCGATGTAAAACACGGAATAATGGGGACAAATGGTGTTGTGGGAGCGAATATTCCTTTAGCAGCCGGCATAGCCTTCGCCCTAAAATACAAGGGAGAAGAGGGAGTCGTTGCATGTTTCTTTGGAGATGGAGCAAGCAATACAGGAGCTTTTCATGAAGGACTTAACCTAGCTGCAGTATGGAAACTTCCTGTCATATACGTATGCGAGAACAACCTTTACGCCATCTCGACACGAATAACAAGGGTAACCTTAATTCAGGACATAGCAGAGAGAGCTTCTTCTTATGGAATGCCTGGGGTTGTTGTGGACGGAATGGATCCTCTGGCTGTTTATGAGGCAACCTTAAAGGCAGTAAAACGAGCCAGAAATGGAGAGGGCCCAACTCTCATAGAATGCAAGACCTATAGATTCTGCGGTTCCTACGCAGCTGAACCTCCTGCTGTTGAGAGACTGTACAGGAGCGAGGAAGAAGTAAAAGAGCACATGAAGAGAGATCCCATCAAAAAAGTGGAGAAGTTGCTCATTGAATCAGGATACTTAACTGAAGTGGAGATTGCATCCCTTAAGGAGGATATTAAGGCGAGAGTAAAAGATTCTGTAGAGAAGGCGAAGGCTGCACCCAAACCCTCTGTCGAAATCGCTTTTAGCCATCTATATCCTGAGAGGGAGGAGATTCCAGTCGATCTAGAGGAGCTTTCTGGCGAACTTGTAGAACTGCCCATGAATGAGACGATTAGAATTACTCTTAGGGAGGAAATGCGGAAAGATAAGAGAATAGTGCTCATGGGTGAAGACATTGGGGTTCTTGGCGGAGATTTCAGGGTAACTAAGGGATTGCTCGAAGAATTTGGAGAGAGGAGAGTTCTGGATACTCCGATTTCAGAGACTGGTTTCGTAGGTTTAGCTATAGGAGCCGCTATGGCTGGGCTAAAACCGGTTGTGGAGATAATGTTCGTCGATTTTGCAGGTGCTTGCATGGATCAAATAATGAATCAGGCTGCAAAACTCAGCTATATGTATGCTGGGCAGATAAGAATACCTCTTGTTATCAGAGCAGCATGTGGAGGAGGGATTAGGGCTGCTGCTCAACATTCACAAGTCTTAAGTTCGATATTCAGCCACATACCTGGGCTAAAAGTTGTGATGCCAAGTAATCCATGCGATGCAAGAGGATTATTGAAGAGTGCGCTCAAAGAGAACTGTCCAGTTATTTTCCTAGAACACAAACTTCTCTATGGAGTCTTGGGTCCTGTTCCGATGGGCGAGTACTATATCCCTATTGGTAAGGCAAAGGTTGTTAGAAAGGGTTCAGATGCCACAGTAGTGGCATCTGGACTCATGGTTAATAGAGCCTTAGAAGCTGCTAAGAATTTAGATGAGAGAGGGATTAGCATCGAAGTAATAGATCTGAGAACCATCTCTCCTATAGATAGAGAGACTATTGTCAATTCTGTTAAGCACACAGGTCGATTGGTAATCGTAGAGGAGGACTGGGCACCTTGCAGCATATCAAGTGAGGTGGCTGCCATAGTAGCTGAGGGACCTTTTGACAGCCTATTATCTCCTGTGAAGAGGGTAACGACGCCTTTCTATCCGATGCCTTATAACCCAGAGTTAGAGGACTCGATGATTCCAAGCGTCAAAAAGATAGTGTCTGCCGTGGAGGAGGTGATGGACATCCTATGAGCGCTAGTGGTCTCCGCTTAAGGGGTAAGGTTGCTATTATAACAGGAGCTGGGTCAGGTATAGGTAGGGCAACAGCTTTGCTCTTTGCTGAGGAGGGGGCTAAAGTGGTGATATGTGATATTGCAGAGAGCGGGGCTGAAGTATGTAAGGAAATAACCGAGAAAGGGGGAGAAGCTATATTCATAAGAGCTGATGTTTCTAAGGTGGAAGACGTGGCTTATCTCATTAAAAAGACCATTGAAGGGTACGGGAGATTGGATGTATTAATTAACAATGCAGGCATACCGTCCCGCGGAACTGTGCTCGATATAGCAGTAGCTGAATGGGATCGTGTGCTAGATGTTAATCTAAAAGGAGCTTTCCTCTGCAGCAAATATGCTATACCTGAGATGATAAAGGGCGGTGGGGGGGTCATAGTGAACGTAGCCTCTGTCCTAGGGCTCGTAGGAGGGAAAGGAGAAGTGGCCTACTGTACATCGAAAGGAGGCCTGATAGCTCTTACCAAGGCATTAGCCTTGGATTTCGCTGAGTATAAGATTCGAGTAAACTGCATCTGTCCAGGATCCGTTGAAACTCCAATGAGGCAAAGAATAATGGCTCAAAAAACTCCTGAAGAGCGCAGAGCTGTAGAATTGAAGATACCAATTAAAAGAGTAGCCAAGCCAGAGGAGATCGCTCGTGCCATCCTCTTCCTAGCCTCTGAAGAATCAAGCTATATGACTGGGTCTGTCCTTGTAGTTGACGGCGGATGGACAGCAAGATAGATGAGGCATTGTGTTTATCGAGCGATAACAGTAGAAACAGTGCGCTAACCCTTTATAGTTTCCGCGTCAGTTTAGGAAATTATAACGGAATCTTGAATCTATAGACATGTTCTCCCCTAATTTATGAGCTCACACGTAGTCAAAGCAACTAGGAATGAACGTATTTTCTAGCGGCGTCTTCTGCCTTCTTAATGATTTCAAGATTCCTTGTAAGACCCTCTATGGGATCTTGGGCTCCGCTTTCAAATATCAAGATCCCATCATATTTGTGTTCTACTAGAAGTCGAAGAATGCCAACCAAGTCCAAGTTCCCTTCTCCCAAAGGAAGGTGGAATAGTTCCGAATTAGGGCCCGTATTGTCGCTTAGATGCACATGTATCACCCTATCAATTACTTGATAGAGGAAATTGACAGGATCTGAACAAGTGTTAGCGTGTGCAGCATCAAATGTTATCCCCACGTTCTGCAAGTTTATTGCATCTACCAGTTCTAACATTACCTCTGGAGTGGTAGCAAACTGATCTGGTCTAGAGTCCGTGTTCTCCAGTCCAACTCTTATCCCAAGTTCCTTGGCTTCCTGACAAACTTCCTCGAGTGATTCTATTGCTTTCTCAATGTAAATACGATCTGGAATTCTAAGGCTTGCCCTTCTCCCTGGGTGTATGACAACAAGCTCGGCTTCCAACTCAGCAGCCAAATAAACGCTTTTCATTAGCAGAAGTTTAGACTCACGTCTTATCCACGGATTGAGGCCAGCTATGTTC
The DNA here is from genome assembly GCA_003661365.1 of Thermoproteota archaeon. Lineage (GTDB taxonomy): Archaea > Korarchaeota > Korarchaeia > Korarchaeales > Korarchaeaceae > QMVU01. The sequence continues at coordinate 19,732 of QMVZ01000001.1, forward strand.
ATATCATGGCAGGGAGCGTGAATTGTGCAATTTATCCCGTTTTTCTTCAGCAAACTCAAGATTTCTGAGGTCTCTCTTTCCATCCAGGTACGGGAACATAGAGGGATGATCCATCCACAGTTCAAATACCTCATAACCCATCTTTGAGAGCCCATAGATTGCGTCTTCTACGCTAAGATTCCACAGAGCACCTTGCCCGAATCCCAGCCTCCAGCCTCTCAACTTATTTCCCCCATGGCTCTACAATCACTTTCAGGCCGTTTCTTGATTTTGCAGTCTCTATAGCCTCCTTTATCTGGTCTAGAGGGAATCTGTGGGATATTATCTTATTTAGTTTCATCTTTCCTGCAGAAAGAAGTCTAACTGCTTGAGCAAAATGGTTCGCTGTTCTTCCCTCGATTCCCACAAGTGCTATCTCTTTGTGATGTATTATGTTTGGATCGAAGGACAGTTTGATTGGGGGATAGGCAGCAGCAAAGAAAACTATTGTTCCTCTTTTTGCTGAAGCATTTAAGGCCTGATGAAAGACAGACTCTCCCAAAAAGGTCATTATTACGGCGTTTGCCCCCTTTCCATCGGTAAGGCTTTTCACCTTTTCTACAATATCTACTTTGGTCGGGTCTATGGCTTCCTCGGCCCCCAACTCTAAGGCTTTCTCCCTCCTAAATTCAAGAGGCTCGCTTACTATTGCTCGAACTCCCATGTTGTTAAGTAGCTGAACGAACATCAGACCTATTGGTCCTGAACCTACAACGAGAACAGAATCTCCAAGCTGGATATCATATATTTTTTCTATAGCGTTTATGCAACAAGCCAAGGGCTCGCATAGGGCAGCTTCATCGAGAGCAACCGAATCAGGAAGCTTGTGCATGTACTTCTCCGGCATCTTAAAGTATTCAGCGAAACCATTGGGAAGAGGACCTTTTCTCCTCTCACAAAGATTGTCAGCCCCTCTCCTGCAGTAGTAGCAGGAATTGCACCTCCAAATAGCGTCAACAGCTACTTTATCACCAGTTTTTAGGGATTGAACATCCTCGCCCACCTCGACCACGATGCCAGAAATTTCGTGCCCTATTGGGCAAGGCGTATATGGTAGGAATAACCCTTCATATATCCTTATGTCAAATGGGCAAACTCCACAAGCTTGTATCCTTATAATAACATCATCTGGTTTCCCTATTGAAGGATCGGTGGTCTCTATCGTCCTTACATCTTTAGGACCGAAAACAAAGGAAGCTTTCATATTACCTGCATACCTTTTCCTGCTTTATGATAAAAAGTTAGAGGGTATACCTCTGATTTTTAGTTCCGTTAATCTTAGCCATAACCTTCTTTTGATTTACCATCCATGCCTATGCCTGAACTCCTCTAATTCCATCCAAGATTCGTCTGAGGAAAGAGATCCCTTAAGATATTCCCTGACTACCTCTCTGACATTACCTTGAACTCCGATTATTACTTCAATTCCTAATGAATCAAAGAATGCACGCGCTCTCCTCCCCACATCATAGGCAAGTATCACGTTAACCCCTTTTTGTTTTAGAAAGGTAGGGATATCACCTGGAGAATGCTCTATTAAAGGATTCTTGATGGCCTCCACTCCTCTTATTTTCTCCGTTCTTTATTTTAACTAAAGTGAAGAAGGGAGTTCTGCAAAAATGTGGACTAACTTCTGAATCGAGTCCTCGTTCGTCTGCACTAGGAACAGCTATTTTCATCCTATTCGCCGTTTTGCTCGGGACCTTCTATAGTTAAAAAGACCACCTAATAGTGTGAAGAGTATTTCTAGTGCGCCATGGGAAACGCTAAAAAGAGAAAGGCTGGTACAATTTTTGAAGGGATGTTCCCTTGTCAAACAACTTCAAGATCGCGGTAGCACTTGGACTCTTAGCTCTCCTGTTTTTGGTTCTTATGCCAAAGCTCCTTTGGAATCGCCTTAGAAGAGGCTATAATTTAACAACTTTTCGATCAGATAACCTTAGTTATCAAAAATTGAAGGAACTTAGCGGTGCTGAGATCTTAGTCCTTGTAGACAATGAGCCAAGCAATTCCAACTTTGAATTAAAAGCTGCATGGGGAATTTCTTTATACGTGAAGGCTCAAAACGTTTCATTCCTGTTTGACACAGGTCCAAGTCCTGAAGTATTGGAGCACAATTGCAAGGTTCTAGGAGTTGATTTGAGCAATATATCCTTCGTTTTCATCTCACATGAGCACGGAGATCACACCGGAGGACTTCCATATGTTGCAAAGGTAGCTCCAAGCGTACCTGTGTATGTTCCATCTGGGATGAGCTCCTCCGTTCGGAGAGGGATAGAGAGGCTTGGTTTTAACGTTGTTGAAGTGAAAGGCCCTCAACAAATGTTGGAAGGAATTGCAAGCACTGGTCCTCTTATGAGCGGATCTTTAGCTGAACATGGTCTCATCTTGAACTTACAAGGGAAAGGTATGGTCCTATTAGTCGGTTGTGCTCATCCAGGGGTTGATAGGATGTTGTTGAATGCTACCAATTTCTCAGAGGAGGTCTTTGGGGTTATTGGAGGATTTCATCTCATGGGAGCAAGCGAGACAAGGTTAGAACAGATAGCTAAGGTTTTTGATGAACTCAGTCTTCAACTAATTGTTCCATTACATTGTTCTGGGAAAACTGCAAAGAGTTTCTTTAAAGAACATTTTCCCCAGGCGTATCTAGACGCCCAGACAGGTAGTTTTCTGAAATTGGGTCCATGAAGAAGCCTGACTCTATTGCTTCGCAGGAATATGGACTATTTTGTCTCCAGTTCTGCCAATCTTTTCTCCAAGTCCTCAAGTTGTCTCTTGAGCATGTCTCTTTGTTGTTTGAGCAACTTTATCTGATCTTCCTTGCTCGTTGGAGCCATGGGAGGCATCATAGTCGTTGGAGGCATCGTTGGAGCCTGTGGGTAAGGCAAGGGAGTAGTTGGAGCTGTTGGTGGAACCATACCGTACTGGAAAATTGGAGGTAGTCCTCCTGGTGATCTACCAAGCCAACCTGGTGAATAACCGAATCTTACCCATCCTGGAAGGCCTGTAGCATAATACATCCTTCTCCATCTGTATCCCATATCCATCACCATTTATGTGATTATGCTAACAAATATTTAAGGATTCCTGTTCTCGCTTAGAATCTCCACAGGCTGTTTAGAAGACAGCATCTGTTCCATTGCAACTATAACCTTATCCGATAACACATGTTCCAATTTGCATGCTTCCATCTTAGATTCTTTTCTTGATAGACCTAGGATTTCCTCTAAAAATCTCTGTATCAACAAATTCTTTCGCTGTATCTGTAAAGCTTGTCTGAACCCTTTCGCTTTCAATCTAGCTCCTATTCCAGGTTTATAATCCACTAGATCAAGTTCATGAAGTCTTCTAAACATTTCTGTGACTGATGGCGGCTTTATGTTTAATCTAGTAGCCACTTCAGTGGTTCTGATGTATCTGCGGTCCCCGCCTTTTTCAAAGAGCGTCTTTAGATAATCCTCTATTGCTCTCTTTGAGCACTTACTCATTGCTATCAATAAATTGGGATAATGCACATTATTATATTTTTTGGATTTTAGTTTAAAGAATAATGGTAAACATAGTATACGGTCCAGTTCCCTCTTGGAGACTGGGAAGAAGCCTAGGAATAGACGCAACGCTTCTACCCAAGGCTTGTACTTTTGATTGTGTGTATTGTCAGCTTGGTAAAACCATCAGAAAGCTATCCTCTCCAAAAGAGCTAAATCCAGTTATCGGAGTTGAAGAGCTGATTAAGCAGTTAGAACGTAAGATAGAGAAGGTTGGTCCTGATTCGATAGATTTCATCACCTTCTCAGGAACTGGGGAACCTACTCTCAATCCTAACATTGGAAACATGATCTCTGCTGTGAAAAGATTGATCCCTTTCAAACCGGTTGCTGTTCTAACGAATTCGTCCTTAGTGTACTTGGATGAAGTTAGAAATGCGCTCTCAAATGCAGACCTGGTATCCTTTAAGCTAGATGCAGCAGATCAGCAGACATTTGAAGAAATAAACAGACCTGTTGCCAACATTCCAAACATAAAGGAAATCATTGAAAGTATTAAGAAATTCAAAGCTGGTCATCATGGAATACTTGCCCTCCAGATCATGTTAGTCGATAGCATCAAGCCTGATTTCAGGGTTAATTTCAAGGGAGAGGCACTGAACTGCTTAATTGAGGGTATTGCTGAAATACAACCGGATCAAATTCAGCTAAACACTCCAACTAGACCTGTGATGGAGAAACACATCAAACCCGTCAATTCTACTATACTAAGTGCTGTAGAGGAGAGAATCAAGGAAGTAACTCCGGAATCAGAGGTAATAAGGGTCGATGAAGAGAGAGTTCCACTAAAATCGATAAAAAGAGAAAAGAAGCCTATAGAAGAGCTAAGGGGAGATATACTTGCTCTGTTAAAGAGAAGACCCTGTCGAGCAGTTGACATATCCATTGCATTAGGAACTGAGAAAAGAGAAATTGAAGCAATCGTAAGATCAATGGTTAAAGAAGGAGTAATTATAGAGATAAGAAGTGAAAGAGGGACTTACTATACTTACTCAAGTTGAAACCTTGCACTACATGGTACACAGAGGATCGAGAACCATCCTTAAATATTTGTTAGCATAATCACATAAATGGTGATGGATATGGGGTGGGTGCAAGGAAGGTGGATCGGAAGGAGATGGTGGTACTACCCGCCTGTTGCGCTTCCATTAGCAAGTAGAGGGTATATTTACATAGGACCCTGTAGATGTGGCTTTGGACCGAACGCATTTTACCTCACTCCAACTGGACAGATCGTCCATGCTTGGCAACTGACCGGTCTAGCTTTCCCTGGATTTTTGCCATGGACAATGACACCCATATCTGAGAGAAACATGCTTGAAACTGAGAAGAAGATGTTAGAGGAAGAACTTAGGTACATAGAAGAGAGATTGAAACAGATTGGGGGCGAGTAACATGAGATGGGGAAGATGGTTCAGACCATTTAGGGGTTGGCGTGGAGGACCCTTTTATTGGACCGTTCCTCCTTGCTATTATCTCTTCTACCCAGCATATTCAGTATATAGAGTTCCTTGGCCTCTAGCTTATCGCCAATACGGTTATTTCTTTTGGTGATGTAAAATGGTTGAGAAAATAGTGGTAGCCAGCCAGGGGCTTGGAGGTCTGGATGATTATGTGTCTCCAGTTTTTGCAAGATGCAACAGCTTCACCGTAGTGGAAGTTGAGGATGGACATGTTCTAGAAGTCACTACGCTAAATAATCCCTCAAAATTGGCACCATCTGGAGCAGGAATACAGGCAGCCCAGTTCATTGCTTCTACGGGGTCTAAGGTTGTAATTGCAGGTAACTTCGGGCCTAATGCACTCACCGCACTCTCTTATATGGGAATAAGAGCGGTAACTGCTGCTTATGGTTTCAAAGTAAGAGAAGCCGTTGAGAAATATTTAGAGGGAAGCTTGCAAACTCGCGGTATTAGACCACCTATGGTACCAGCCCCCGGATTGCTACAAGTACCATCCTATACTCCAACGTTACCAAAGGAGAAGGAAATTGAAATGTTGAGGGCAAGGATGGGTTTCATCAAAAGGAGGCTTAGGGAAATAGAGGATAGACTTAAAGAGTTAGGTGAGAAGGAAGAAGGGTGATTTTTTGGAAAGAATAGTTGTTTCTTCAAGCCCTCCAGGAGGGCTAGATAGCTTAGTAGATTATAGATTTGCTAGGTGCAGCCACTTCACAGTGGTAGATGTAGAAAACGGTAAGATCATTAACGTAAGTGTAGTACCAAACCAATCTGCCATGACTCCTCATGGAGCAGGAATACAGGCAGCCCAGGTTGTGGCATCACTAGGGGCTCAAGTAGTTATAACTGGAAACGTCGGGCCCAATGCCTTTTCCTCGTTGCAAAGTTTAGGTATTAAAATCTACTTAGGAGCAGGAGGAATAAGCGTTAAAGATGCCATTATGAGGTACTTATCCGGCTCTCTCAGCCCCGCTTCTGGACCAGGATCGCCTGGCAGAGGAATGGGGAGAGGCATGGGCAGGGGTATGGGCACAGGTAGAGGAAGACGGTGGTAGCTGCCGCGAGGATTCCTACAAATTGATTGTAGGATAATTGGGTTGCGGACCTTGAGTTGGAGGCGAGAGGAAGTTGTACTCAAGCTACTTGTCTGAAATTCAATTGCCAAAAGAAACTCAAATGGACTCGAACAGAGAAGGACCGAAAGTCATAGCAGTTACTGGAGGTAAGGGAGGCACCGGAAAAACAACAATTGCTGTAAACCTTGCCTTCTACTTCTCACAGGCTGGCAGAAAGGTCCTACTAGCTGATTGTGATGTCGACGCTCCAAGTGTCGCAACGGTTCTTGGAGTCGAGATGGAGAACGGAGAAGAGGTAAGACAATTCCTCCCTATTTTTGATGAGAACAAGTGCATACGCTGTGGAGAATGCTCAAGAGCATGCAGAATGCACGCAATACTTCACGTTCCTGATAAAACGCCAGTTTTGTTCCCTGAATTGTGTTTAGGCTGCAGGGCATGTGCTATCGTATGTCCTACAGATGCAGTTCTAGATGGAAGAAAAGTCGTCGGATGGGTCTATGAAGCAAAAGCATATGGAATAGATTTGCTCATAGGCGAATTAAAGCTGAACGAGAGAGAGTCCGAGGCAATAATAAAGAAGGTAAAGGAGAAGGCAATGCGTTTATCAGAAGAGAGAGGATATGACCTCATTATCATAGATACAGCCCCTGGAGCTCATTGCGACGTAGCTTTATCGTTAAAGGATTCGGATTTTGTGCTCGCTGTGACTGAACCTACTCCCTTTGGGATGCATGATTTAGACCTGATACTTGAGTTAGCTAACTTGTTAAAACTGAGGCATGCAATTGTGGTGAACAGGGCTGATCTCCCAGGAGATCATCAACTTTTGAAGGAGATCTGTGAGAAAAATTCTTCTAGATTGATTGGAGAGGTTCCTGTAGATGATAAAGTAGTGCGGAGCCATATAATGTCAAGACCTTTACTGTTGGACTTTCCAGATAGTCCAGCAACAAAGGCGATCCTAGATCTTGCAAAAGAAATAGAGGAGGAGCTTGGCCTATGAAGGAAGTCGTAATAGTGAGCGGGAAAGGAGGAGTAGGGAAAACTACAGTATCAGCCTCTCTAGGATGGTTAATGGCAGAGAGAATGAAGCTGGTGATGGTAGATGTGGATGTGGACGCTCCTAACCTTTCTTTGGTAATTGGTGGCTCTCTAAAGAATTCGCTAATGATAGAAGCTGCTGAAAAGGCATTTGTTTTTGAGGAAAAATGCAAAGGTTGCGGAATCTGCTCAGAAAAATGTCCAGAGGAAGCTATTCAGATAATTGGGCACAAAGCCGTTGTTTCAAGCTTATTCTGCAGTGGATGTGGGGTTTGCTCTTTGGTTTGCCCTGAAAAGGCGATTGAATTGAGATTAGTTGCTAACGGAAGGCTCAATCTATACGAGAGTCATTCTGGATCTGTATTACTCGTAGGAAAACTGATGATCGGGGAATCTGGCTCAGGAAAACTTGTGTCCGAAGTCAAAGAGAGAGCAAGGCAAGTGGCTAAGGAGAAAGGCGCGGATTTGGTGCTAATAGATGGTCCTCCTGGTGCAGGGTGCCCAGCGATTTCGGCAGTTTCAGGGGCTACTCATGCAATAATGGTTACAGAGCCAATACCTGCGGCCTTTAAAAATCTCAAGAGGATTTTTTCAATAATAAGACATTTTGGGGCAAATCCAGGTCTAATAATCAATAAAGCCGACTTGTATGAACCAATAAAGCAAGAAGAGATTTACTTTGCTAAGAAGGAGGGCATAGAAGTGCTAGGCGAGATACCCATGGATAACTCGGTTCCACAATCTCTAGCCTTAGGTATGCCAGTTGTCAGTGCATTTCCTGATGCTCCAGCTTCTATAGCTATTAAAAAGATCTTTGAAAATCTGATAAATTTCTTAGAGGGTTAATCCTCTGTTTCCTCCTCCCTTAACATAACAGGGGCTTGTGGCACTATGAACAGCTCTCTTCCTTCGGAAATTGCTTTTATTATCTTTTTCCTTCCACTTGCGACTAACCTCCAAACAGTCCCACGAGAGACTCCCATTCTCTTAGCTGCTTCCTCCTGACTGAGATCTTCTCCGTCTACAAGTCTAAGGGCTTCAAACTCGTCGTATGATAGCAAGATTGGTTCCTTTGGCTCCATAATCGCCCCTTGAGGAAGAAAGGGCGCGAAATGTCTTATTGAGGGTATTTCACTGATCCATCTTGGCTTCCATGGTCTTCCTCTTCTCCTATGCAATCCCCTCTTAGGTCCTCTTTCCGGAGCAATCAGTTCTATCGCCAAGAATTAAAAAGCTGTTTCTCTTTTTAAAAGGATCCTTTTCACACCCTTAACAAAATGTGTTTACAGAGTTCTAGATTCTTATAACTCACTTAGATGCTAAGTACGCACTCCTGATAAAGTCTCTTAAATGAAGCATGATGTACCAAATATTGTAAGGAACCCTCAATTCTGATTTCGCATCATGTTGAGAAAGTTAGGTTAACCTAAACCTTTATATGTTAGGCAAGCCTAACTTCATCATGTGTGTTACCGGTGTCCAATCTTTCGCTACTGCATGAAGCGCTCTAGGGGGGATGCTATGGATAAAGATCAGGGAGTTAGGAAGCTTAGCACGTTAAATGTGGGAGATAGAGGTATAGTAGTTAATCTAGCTGGAAAAGGAGCTATTATCAAAAGACTAATTGAAATGGGCCTAGTTAGGGGTGAAGAGGTCAAGGTAACAGACAAATCTCCACTTGGGGATCCCATAGAAGTTGAAGTGAAGGGATACAGGCTCTCTTTGAGGAGGAAAGATGAGGCTGATCACGTCTTCGTGGAGGTGGTAGACTAGCTTGTACAAGCAAGCACCCATCTCAATGTCAATGCTTCCATCAGGATCCAGATGCGTTGTTAGGGGCATAGTTGCTGGTAGGGGGCTTATTAAGAGATTAGTTGAATTGGGATTAGAGCCAGGATCCACTGTAAAAGTTGTCAGAAATGAGAGAGGGCCTCTTCTAATAGAGATAAAGGGCTCTAGGCTTGCTTTGAGCAGAGGTATAGCTTCAAAGGTGCTTGTGGAGGTGTCTTGATGAAGAGGATACGCGTTGCCCTTGCTGGAAATCCAAATGTTGGAAAGTCTGTTATCTTCAACGCCTTAACGGGGGGAAGGCAGCACGTAGGTAATTGGCCAGGGAAGACCATTGAAAAGAAGGAAGGAATTTGCTACCATAGGGGATATGAGCTATACATAGTGGATCTCCCAGGAATATACAGTCTAACAACTTTTTCACCAGAAGAACTCATAGCTCGCGACTACATCTTAAACGAGAAGCCTGATGTAGTGGTTAACATAGTTGATGCCTCTAACCTTAGAAGGAACCTCTATCTCAGCATTCAGCTCATGGAATTAGGAGCAAGGCTCATAATTGCCCTTAACAAGAGTGATCTAGCTGAATCGCTTGGATATGAGATAGACGAGAAGAGGTTAGAGAAAAACTTGGGAGTTCCCGTTGTTCCTACAGTAGCCACTAGGAAAATAGGCTTACAGGAACTTTGCGACAAGATAGTTGAAGTTGTTGAGAGAGGGGCTCCTCCTTCATCCATAACTTACCCTGAAATAGTAGAAGCAGAGATTGAGAGGATAAGAAAGGTGTTAGAAAAGGATCCAATGATAAGAGAGAGCTATAACACAAGATGGCTTGCTATAAAGCTGTTAGAAGGAGATGAAGAAGCTGAGCGAAGGATATTAGCTAAATTAAAAGGTGGTTAATTTGGAAGAATTAAGAAAGGTCCTAAATGAAGCTAAGAATAGGTTAATTGAGAGTTTTGGCCTTGAACCGGATGTTCTTCTTCCAGATATAAGGTATAGAGTGATAGAGGAAATAGTAAGTACATCAATCATTAGAGAGAAGGTAGAACTCACGCTAACTGATGTTATAGATGATGCTATTCTGAATAAGTACTTGGGAATACCGGTATTCCTCAGCTTGGCTTGGATGATGTTCCAGTTCACTTTCTCAGTAGCTGCACCAATAGTTGACGCTGTCGACATGTTTTTCAGCTGGATAGGCGAAATTATAGGCGAGTATATCTCTAACAGCTTTCTGGCTTCTTTCCTTGCCGATGGGATTGTTGGGGGCCTTGGAACAATTTTAGTTTTCGTTCCAAACATATTTTTCCTTTTTTTGGCCCTTTCAGCATTGGAGGACTCTGGATACTTGGCCAGAGTCGCATTCATCTTTGATAGATTGATGAGAAAATTTAGACTAAGCGGCAGATCGATAATACCTCATCTGATAGGTTTCGGATGTAATGTACCTGGAGTTATGGCAACCAGAACAATAGCTGGAGAGAATGAAAGGATCCTAACTGCTATTACTAATCCGCTAATATCGTGCAGCGCAAGACTTCCAGTATATGTGCTCTTTGCTGGAGTTTTCTTCCCAGATAATAGCCCTACTATAATATTCTCGCTTTATATGCTCGGCATAGTGCTAGCATTCCTGATAAGCTTTGTTGTAGGAAGATTCTTCTTGAAAGGAAAGCCCTCTCCTCTTATAATGGAATTACCAGAGTACTCAATGCCCGAAACCAGAACTCTGTTGATGCACATGTGGGAAAGAGGCATAATGTTTGTAAAGAAGGCTGGAACTGTTATATTGGCGGGAGTCATTGCTATATGGGCACTGAGCAACCTGCCGCTAGGAGTTAAAAGCGTAGAAGAATCGTATCTGGGAATACTAGGTCATATAATGGAGCCTTTGTTCAAACCATTCGGCTGGGATTGGAGAATAGCTGTTTCCATAGTCTTCGGCTTTGTAGCTAAGGAGATCGTCGTAGGTGCTCTAGGCATGATATATGGTGTTGAGGAAGAGGCCCTTGAACATGTCATATCTCAAACCATGACTCCTTTGTCAGCTTACGCCTTTATGACCTTTGTACTAATATATGTGCCGTGTGTTGCGACACTGGCTGCTATAAAGGGAGAGCTTGGCTGGAAATGGGCAATTTTCTCCGCAATTTATGAGGTAATTCTGGCATATCTGGTTGCTCTAATGATTATGGTTATTGGAGGGGTGATGTTGAGTTGAAAAGAGCTTTGATCTTATATAGCATCCTGTTAAGCCTTATATTCATTTTCTATGGATCGATGGATCTTCTTTGCGGCATTGTTAGATGGTTCATGCCTGCACGTGCGCTTCCAGACTTGGTCCAGACCTCATTGAGTTTCGATTTGGGGAGAGGCAGGGTCCCTGCAATTACGCTCGACCCTGGCATGGGCCTGAGTCTCCTTGTGATCGGATTCTCCCTCTTATATGGAGGACTTGGCAGCTTGAAAGGGAAGTTAAAGGGTGGAGAGAGCTTTTTCCTGGCGGGATCGATTTTAGCGTTAATTCTACTTGTGCTTCAAGTCCTGATATTATTTGCAAACGGAGTAGAAACCTATGCATTAAGGATCGAGGACTTTTCCGGATGGACGCCCCTGGAAGATCTCAATGAAGGCCTTGTTCTCGGCCTTCTGGCAATACCAACTTTAAGTTCGTCTGCTAAGAGGCTCAGATCTTTAAGAAAAACTGGATACCAAAAAGACTGAGAGAAAAGCTGCCTTTAACTGCTGTGAGGTAGTCCATCCTCCTTCGCCGCCTTTCAAAAACTAGCTATATCCTAAAGATTTTTATTGAGTGTTACTTTTTTGAAGAAAGGTGTTACATGATTCTCACTAAGGACGCCTTTGGGATAAAAAGCCTAATATTCAGGAAGGCATTCAAGGCTACTTTCAAGAGACAAAGCCAAGAGATCATCAAAAACCTCTTAAGGGAAGGCTTCGTTGGAAAGGAGGTGGGAATTTACATCCATTTTCCTTTCTGCAGGGGACTTTGCCCAGCTTGTCCTTATGTTAGGTACCTCTGGGATGATTTATTAGTGAAATCCTATCTAAGGTCCCTTAAGCTTGAAATAAGTGCCTATAGAGATCTATTGCAGGACTTGGAGCTTAAAATAACCGAAGTTCATGTTGGAGGAGGCACTCCAAGCTGCCTCGACCCGAAACAGTACAAGGAAATAATCGAGGCCCTTGGAGAGAGCTTCAGTCTAGAAGGAGCTAGCATAGGGATAGAGGCCAATCCAGAGGATTTAACCGAAGAGAGGATCTATGCCTTGATGGAGGCAGGAGTAAATGAATTGAGCTTGGGAGTCCAATCCTTCTTTAGGGAAAACATTAGACTTCTAGGAAGGAGGCACAGCGTGGAGGACTCGATAGATGCAATTGAGAACCTTGAAGGAGCTGGATTTAGAAGCGTAAACATTGACATGATGTACATGCTTCCAGGTCAGACAATCGAGGACTGGGTTGAGGACCTTAGGATCGCACTAGAGTTTGAACCAGCCCAGATAACCGCCTATCCTTTGTTAGTAGTCTCTTACAGGCCCATGTATAAGATGATGATGGAAAGGAGGGTTCAGAAGCAACCAAGCATGAGAGAATTCAAGAAGATGTACTACGAAGCTATTAACACCCTTGAGGAGGCAGGTTATACTCAAGTCAGGTATTATTCGTTCTCCAAGATCCCTTGGGAATATAGCACCGTCGAGAAAGAAATGACTGGCCCCTTACTGGCCTTTGGCCCTGGAGCAATGGGTTTTCCAGGTAAATGCGAGTACATTAACACTTGTTCAGTTAGGGGGTACGTGAAAAGCTTGTCTAGGGGCAGACTGCCTGTAGCTGGCATAAGAGAGGTTAATAAGGAGGAGAGAGGGATAAGATGGATATCTGAGAGATTAAGTGCTTTAGAGCTGAAATTTGAAGGTTTTAAGAACGAGTTTGGGGAGGAGTTCTGGGATTTCGTTAAGAGGACTGGTTTTAGTAAGTCCTTATTCATTCAAAGACTATTAGGACACATCAAAATCTATTCTGACAGGATAGAGCTCACTAAGAAAGGGTTATTTTCTAGAAACCTAGGGGGCTGGGCCTTTGTCCTTTCAGTTCCATGCAGGATAGTAGAAGAGTACCTGAGGACTCCTTGGCCAAGAGAGGTTACTGTTCCATAAGGTTATAAAAAACAGTTTGCCAACTCAATAGTAGGCTTCATGCCCTACAATTCCTTGTCATGAGCCAGATGAGCCCCTTATTTCCTCCAAAATCTCTTTTGCTCTATCTAATCTTATCTTTTTCTCTCTTATCAGCCTCTCAACTACTAGATCTACCTCTTCTGGCTTAGCGCCAGCAGCCATAGCCACGTTTCTTGCGTGAAGTTTCATGTGCCCTGCTTGTATTCCTTCCGTTGCTAGTGCTCTGATGGCTGCGAAGTTCTGGGCCAGACCTAATGATACCATTACCTGAGCAAGTTCTCTTGCCGATTTTACTCCAAGGATCTTTAGGCAAAGCTTTGCTATCGGATGAACCCCAGTTATGCCGCCTACGGTTCCAACCGCAATTGGCATCTCCAGATAGCCCTCAAGGTCCCCGTTCTCATTCTTCCACCACCTAGTTAATGAGGTGTATCTGCCGTTACGTGCGGCATAGGCATGTGCACCGGCCTCGAGCGCTCTAGTATCTTGGCCAGTTGCCCTAGCCAAAGCAACGATGCCGTTCATAATGCCTTTATTGTGCGTGCATGCTCTGTAAGGATCGTTTGCAGCAAAAGCGTAAGCAGCTATTATTCCATCAACAACCTCCTCCCCACCAATAGCTTCCTTCTTAAATACGGCTCTAGCCCTAGCTATTCTCCTGTCAGCCAAGTTAGATATGATCCTTAGGTATACCCTCCCTCCAGTAAGTCTCTCTATTGTAGGAGCAACGGCTTCTGCCATTGTGTTAACGGCATTTGCTCCCATCGCATCTCTAACATCTACTAGGAGATGTGTTATTACCATAGGGCCTACTTGCGTCTTCAAAATTCTAACTTCTAGATCCTTCGCCCCCCCACCAAGTTTCACTAGGATGGGGTCCTGTTCATTTGCTATCTCTAGAATTTGATCCTTATTCTCAAGTATGATTCTCTTTGCCTCCTCCGGATCCTTGACGTCTACGAGCTGAACTTGACCAATCATGATTGGTTCTGTCGTCTCTGCGAAGAAACCTCCCCCCGGAAGGGCCATTTTAGCCGCGTTGCTTGCAGCTGCGACTACAGAAGGCTCCTCTATTGCCATGGGTATCAAATAATCCTTTCCGTTTATCTTGAAGTTAACTGCAATCCCTAATGGAAGGGGCCATGTACCTATCACATTCTCTATCATGCGATCTGCAACCTCTAACTCCAAGTTACCTGTCTTGAGGAGGAGCTCAGCCTCTTCATCTGTTAAATCAGCAAATTCCTTCACAATCTTAACTCTTTCTTCGAGCGGAAGTTTGTAAAATCCCGGAATTCTAGAGGTCTTCATATAAATCGCTGTGGACTCCCGGATGTATTTTAAAAGTTGTGGATTAAAAGTGGAAAATCGTCTTTCTTATAATATCTGAGATATTGGATTGCTTTTAGCTCTCATTGGATCCTAATAAGATTAGTTAAGTGTTATATTGGGATTTCCTTAGCCATCGTAAGCGCAAGAACTGCCATCTTCGCGTAAAGGTTGTTTTCTGCCTGTTCGTATATTATGGAGTTCGGTCCATCCATGACATCGTCCGTAGCTTCCTCGCCCCTGAAGACGGGTAGCACGTGGGTAACGAAAGCTGGTTTTGCCATTAAATCGTCTACATGATGTTGTTCAAGCCTCCAGTTCTTGTACTTGTTGTGAATCTCTAGCTCCCTCTCTGGGCCAAATGCAGTGGCTCCAACCTTCTGAAGTTCCCAAGTTACCCAGCTTCTCGGAAACACAACATTTGCTCCTCTTAGTCCTTCCTCAAAGTCGTGAACTATCTCGAAGGATCCTCCGGCATCTTCAGCGTTCTTCTTTGCCATTTCAACTACTCTAGGATCTAAATCAAACCCTGGCGGGTGCGCTACTGTTACGTCCATACCAAACCTAGATGCAATGAGCACCTCTGATTGGATGCTACAGAGACCCCTTAGCTTGCTTGAATATGCCCAAGTTATGGTGTACTTCTTACCTTGAAGCTCCCCTAGCTTCTCTATGACTGTCATTATGTCTCCTAGAGCCTGAGTTGGATGATATGTATCGTCCGCCATGTTAATGACCGGAACTTTTGCCACTTCCGCGAACTGCCTCATTATCTTCTGTCCTTCCCCATACTTGAAGTCTATCGCTTTATCAAGAACTCTGACACCAATTCCATCCCCATATAGGTCGTACATCTTGGCTACATCCTTAACGGCCTCTCCCGCCCTTATTCTAGTGGTAGTCACATCAATGTAAGGAGCATGCCCACCAAGCAACTCCATTCCTGCCTCAAATGCCCCCCTAGTTCTCGTTGAAGGGGCATAGAATATCATGAAGAAGACTTTTCTATCGAGAATCCTTGGAGGTTTCTCTCCCTTTTGTATCAGGGCTTTAAGCTTCTCAGCCAGCTTAATTACCTCAACAAGCTCATCAAGAGTCCATTCCTGCGTAGTTATGAGATCTTTCCCATATAATTCGCTCATACAAAATACCTCCACACTCGCATTATCTCTAGAAAATCGGGCTTACTCTTAATATTATGCTAACATCTTCTTAGGCCCCAAGTTCCCTCAAATAAGAATCTACAACCTCTATCTTTGGTTCAATTACTGGTGGAAGTCCCATGTGCTCAGATACTACCTCGGGATCCTTTAGTCCGCTTCCAGTGATCTCCACGACTACGAGGTCTCCGCTATCAACGACTCCCCTCTCCAACAGCTTTATCAATCCAGCTAACGATGCAACCCCAGAAGGCTCGGCAAAGATCCCTTCTTCCTTAGCCAGCATCTTTTGTGCTTCTAGTATCTCCTCATTTGTTACAGACACTGCTGTTCCTTCAGATTCTCTTATAGCCCTCAGTGCCGCATCACCATCCCAAGGAAATGGGTCTTCGAGTCCTGTAGCTATGGTCTCAGGCTTACCCCACGGCTCTATCTCAAATGGACCTTTTCCTTGCTCATGGGCCCTTACTAAAGGAGCACAGCCAGTTGACTGCACTGCAACTATCTTTGGAAGGGAGCTTATGAAGCCTAGGTTTTTGAACTCCTTGAAGCCCTTCCAGTTCCCTGCGAGCAGACCACCACCTCCAACTGGAATGAACAACCAGTCTGGAGCTTCCCAGTTAAGTTGTTCGCATACTTCATAAGCCATCGTCTTATTTCCCTCGAACTGATAGGGGTTGAAAGGTCCAAAGCTAGGACAGGGATACCACCCGTATTTCCTGCTTGTTTCTAGCATCATCTTTACCGTTGGATCCTCTTCCTCCCCCCACCTTAACCTCACAACTTTTGCCCCGTATAGCATCAGTTGAGCAACCTTCCCAGCCCCAGCAAAATGCGGAACGAATGTAACGCAATCTATGTTTGCCTTTGCACAGAAAGCTGCTAGAGCCGCTGCAGCATTTCCTGAAGATGCTATCACTGCAGTTTTTACACCAAATTCGATGCCCTTTGCTACTCCAACGCTCATAGGCCTGTCCTTGAACGACCAAGTCGGATTTCTGGTCTCGTCCTTTGCATATAGATTTCTAAGGCCTATTGCACGCCCAAGATCTTCACATTTAATCAAAGGAGTATTTCCCTCGCCCAAATCTACAACCCTAGTCCCTTCTTTTATTGGCAGAAGTTCCCTGTACTTCCAAGTTCCTCCTTTCCTCCTGACAAGTTCATCTTTAGTCAGCACACTCGATATTGCGTCGTAATCATAATAGATATCCAGCCTGCCGTCCAGCTTGCTGCAGTAGAAAACCTTCTCATCGGGATCATGCTCTTCTCCACATCTAGCACATTTCAACTTTTCAACGAACATCTCTCCTCTCACAATGATTGACAAACTTTTAATTTATGATTGAGATGCGACTCTGTTCTCAAGATCTTCGGGAGCAAACCAATGATTTCACAGGAGGGAAAACCTATGAAAGGTAAAAGATTGCTAATAGCATTGGGAGGAAATGCGATAAAGCAGGCTCATGAAAGGGGGACTTACGAGGAGCAGTTGAAAAACATCGACATAACATGCACCCATATAGTGGAGATCATAAAGAGAGGGTATAGAGTGGCTATAACCCATGGCAACGGTCCTCAGGTCGGTGCTTTGTTAATTCAGCAAGAAGAGGCCGCAGAGCGTGTGCCACCGCAGCCTATGGATGTATGTGGTGCGATGACCCAAGGTCAAATAGGTTACATGCTACAGCAGACCCTACAAAACAAGCTGAAGGCACTAGGGTTGAAAGTGCCCGTCGCCACGGTCGTGACTCAAGTCCTCGTGAACAAGGACGATCCTGACTTCCAAGACCCACATAAGCCAGTAGGACCTTTCTACGATTACGAGACAGCCACGAAGTACCAGAAGGAGAAGGGTTACTTCATTAGAAAGGTGAAGCCCAATGGTGAGAAACCCTACAGGAGGGTTGTTCCCTCTCCAGACCCTATTAGGACTATAGAAGCGGAGCCCATAAAACTACTTTATGACAATGGAGTGGTGGTAATAGCATCTGGCGGTGGAGGAATTCCTGTAATCGACGATAACGGAATGTTGAAAGGTGTAGAAGCAGTCATTGACAAGGATCTAGCAGGAGAGAGAATGGCAGAGGTTATAGGCGCAGAGATATTCATGATACTAACCGACGTGGAGAAGGTAAAGTTGAATTATGGTAAGCCAAATGAGAAGGATATAGACAGGATGACGGTATCCGAAGCCAAGAAGTACCTTGAGGAGGGGCATTTCCTACCAGGAAGCATGGGACCAAAGGTTAAGGCTTGCATAAGGTTCATAGAGGAAGCCCATGGTGAGAAAGCAATAATCACATCGCTAAACAAGGCTGTAGAGGCATTAGAAGGTAAAACAGGAACAGTAATAGTTCCAGATTAATCCAAGTCCTCAACAACCTTGAGGCACTCAGCTGGACACCACTCAATGCAGGCCCCACATAGGGTACACTTTATCGCTACTCTTCTAGTGGGATGTATCTTTATTGCTCCATATGGACAAGCATTTAGACAAGCAGCACAACCGTCGCACTTATCTGCGTTAACCATTATGACGCCCCTTGAGTCTCGATATATGGCTTCTCTTTGGCAGGCCTTCATGCACATGGCATCTTCGCAATTCCTACACGCAATAAGTATATCCAGGTGATCTTGAGTTATTGCCCCGATACGCGCCCTGTTCGGATCCAATACCTTATCGAAAGTAAAAGAGCAGGCTAGTACGCAAAGTTTGCATCCAGAACACTCGAGAGGATCTGCATATATGTATTTAGGCAACTAAACACCTCATAACACCGAACTTCAACTTTTGGCTAGCGGAGCAAATGTATACCTGTATCCAGTTTGGGATTTCCTGTGATAATATTACGCGAATTTGTTGCCGTTAATTCGTAAAAAACCTCCTCATTGGAAGCTCTGCTTAATCCTTCAATTGCTTCTTGATTCCGATGTAATATAATTCAATATTTTTAACTCCAGATTAAGGAAACAACCGATGCCAATGAAATTCCCGGTATACTTAGACAACATGAGAGCGACCAAAGTCGATCCTCTGGTTATTGAAGAGATGGTAAAGTACATGCAGGAGATCTATGCAGCTCCTGGAGGAGAGTTTGGTCATAGCATGGAAGAAGAGGCTGCAGAAGCATTAGAAAAGGCAAGACAGAAGATAGCAAGGAAAATAGGGGCGAAGCCAGAGGAAATAGTCTTCACATCTGGTAGAGTGGAGAGCAACAACCTTGCAATCAAAGGCACCGTTCTGGCATCTGGAAAAAAGGGAAAAGTCATTTCATCAAGAATAGAGGAAAGTTCCGTGTTGAGGAGCTTGGAAAGCCTTGGAAAGATGGGTTTTAACCCGATGTTGGCTCCTGTAGATTCCGAGGGATTTGTAAAGCAGGAGAACCTTTCAGAAATGTTATCTGGAGCTATTCTAGGCTCAATTCAATTTGTAAATCCTGAAATCGGAACAATTCAAGATTTGAAGGCCATAGGAGATCTTTTCGAAGAAAAGAATGTAATATTTCACAGCGACGCCTCTTGGGGATTCTGTAAGGTAGATATCGACGTTAGGAAGATAAATGTTGACCTTCTAAC
Organism: Thermoproteota archaeon; assembly: GCA_003661365.1. Taxonomy (GTDB): domain Archaea; phylum Korarchaeota; class Korarchaeia; order Korarchaeales; family Korarchaeaceae; genus QMVU01. Next base: position 38,960 of record QMVZ01000001.1, read on the forward strand.
CCTTTCATCAGGGCTAATTCACGGCCCCAAAGGGGTGGGTGCCCTGTATGTAAGAGAAGGTATCAAGCTCCAGCCCCTATTTGATGGAGCTCCAAGGGAGTTCGGTTTAAGACCTGGGATGGAAGACGTGCCAAGCATAGTGGGTTTTGCCAAGGCAGTTGAACTGATAACAGAAGAGGACATTGCCCGTATGAAGAGATTAAGGGACAAACTGATGGATATTCTCTTAGAGATCCCAGATACAAAGCTAAATGGTCCTAAAGGGGACAGAAGAGTTTGCAATAACGTAAATGTCTCCTTCTTTGGAGTTGAAGGTGAGACAATACTTTTGAAGGCCAGCATGAAGAACTTGTTCTTAAATACTGGTTCAGCTTGTTACAGCAGAGAACTTCTGCCTAGCCACGTGATATTAGCTACTGGAGGCTCGTTTGAGCAGTCCCATGGCTCGGTAACCCTAGGCCTCAGTAAATGGACAACTGAGCAGGAGATATTTTATGCCAAGGAAGTTTTGGAGGAAATAGTAAGGGAAATGAGAAGCATCAGTCCACTCTATCGGAGGTCTTAAACATGGAAATAGCTGGGGGGGCAAAGGAGTTGTGGAAAAGGGTTGGTTACACCGAGAAAGTGATAGACCACTTCATGAACCCGAGAAATGTAGGAGAAATGAAGGACGCTGACGTCTCCTCAACTGTTGGAAGCGTCGCTTGCGGAGACATGATAAAGATCTTCCTTAAGATCGATGAATCCGACAGGATAGAGAAGATCTCATTTCTTTCTTATGGTTGTGCTTCCAACATAGCTACTACTTCTGTTATGACTGAGTTGGTGAAGGGCAAGTCGCTTGAAGAGGCAAAGAAGCTTTCCTTCAAAGAAATAGTTGAGGAACTAGGGGGTCTTCCTGCCATAAAGTATCACTGTGCGGTGCTGTCAATAGCTGGATTGAGGACGGCTATAGCAAAGTATGAGGTGAAGAAGGGTAGAAGACCTCTTGACGAGGACTTCGTCATGACGTTGCTTAAGGGAGTTTTGGATCCAATGACTGGCAGAGACATAGTTAGCATGGGAAAGGTTAAATCTGTTAGCGTTCATGATGGAGCCATAGATATAGAGCTAGATATGTCGGGAGAAGACGAGATATCCAAAGTAATAAGAGCTGAGATCTTGGACGCTTTCGAAGGGTTGGATGTTAGCCTTAATGTGAAGTTAAAGAGTTAGTGCTTAATCCTTGATATTATAAGGTTATATATCTCTTCAGCTGCTTTTAGGGCCTCTTTTGTACTATCTATGCCTTTTATCATCAGCTTTCCGTTTGAAAACAGGCTGAACTCTTTACCCTTTCCTACGAAAGCTATCATTACTCCTGAAACCAACCCAAGCCTATAGCCAGCCTTTTCTAGTAGAGGAGCAAGCTCCCTTAAGTTCAGATCCATCTTCTCGTCTGGCGTCACCTTATAGTAGTCGCCTGCAGCACAGGGCTTGACCACCTTGGGCAAGGCGATCACCCTATGTATTCAGTCGATATTTCTCCCTTCTTAGCGGGCTTGGGTATCTCCTTGCTCTTTAACTCCTCATCCAGCTTCTTTAAGGTAGCACCTAAGGCATTGTATAAAGCTCTAGCAGTTTCAGGAAGGAGGACTATCTCTGCAACCATCTGCCCTCTCAAAACGTCAACAAAGCCCAGCCTTACAACCCCTTCTTTCTTGACATCTCCGTCTCTAGATACTGCTTTAATCGATATTCCTACCATAGCTTCATCCGCAAACACCGGAGTTATTGTCGAGGGGGTTTCCCTTATCTGAATTTTCTTCCTTTGCATATCAATGCAAGTACATGTTTTGTGTATAAAATCCCTCTGGAGCCAAACAACCTTAAAACCTGAGAGGGTCCAAATTCATGATGCCTGAAGGTGAGGAAGATCTAGAGGAGGCTATTACCATCAGTAAGAGAGGAAAGAGGGAGTTAAGGACGGTACATTCAAGAGGAA
>QMVZ01000002.1 GCA_003661365.1 Thermoproteota archaeon
CCAAGGAAACCTGTCTCCGTGGAACCGGGGCTTAGAACCATAGGGCAACCCGACGAAAATTCCCCTGTAATGGTTACCACAAACTTTGCCCTAACATATTACACCGTCTTATCCGACATAGAAGCAGCCAAGATAGATTGTTACCTTTTGGTCGTTGACACGGAAGGAATATCGGTTCAAAGCGCCGTAGCTGGTAGAAAATTAACTGCAGAAACAGTTGCAGATGCCTTGAAAGAGTTTGAAGTGGAGAAATTGGTAAAGCATAGGAAATTGATCATACCAGGACTTGCATCAAGGCTATCAGGAGAAATAGAGGAACTTAGCGGATGGGAGGTCCTAGTTGGTCCTATTGATTCCTCAGGAATTCCCAAATTCTTGGATGAGAAATGGAAGAAAGCAGAAACGTCTTGAATCCTATATATCCTTATAACTACAAGAATTGCGATGAGATTACAAATATAACTAATGTTATTTGTTTCAAAATATACTCAATCCTCTCTCTTTTTAGAGGATAGAGAGAAGATCAAATTGTTCTTTAAGGAAATATAGAAACTAGCTATGAGCGCTTAGCTAAGTTTAAATTCAAGTAAACTTCATCGCTTCTGTACAATAACCCATAACTCACCATTTAGGTGAACCTAATGACTAGAGAATTCACTATAGTCTTTCAGCCATACGGGAGAAGGGTATCTGCTAGCAAAGATACCAATTTACTGGAAGCAGCTAGATCGGCGGGAATAACTCTTAGAAGTGTATGTGGTGGCAAAGGTGGTTGTGGAAAGTGCAAGATTATTGTGCAGAAAGGTAGTGTTCAATTTAATTACGATCCAAAGGAGAAATTACTGACTGATGAAGAGCTAAAGGAAGGATATGTCCTAGCCTGCTTGACATTTCCGATGTCAGATTGCGAGGTCTTTATTCCTCCAGAAACAAGGCTAGAGGGTCAAAAAATTCAGATGGAAGCAAAAGTCCCGAAAGTCATTCCAGAACCAGCCGTCAAAAAGGTCTTTGTGAAACCAACTCAACTAGCGGACAAAGCCGGGAATCAGCTAGAGAAATTATTGTATTTCGTAGGGGTTGAAAGCTTTCCTGAACATGTGCAAGAGAAGCTTAAGGCTATGCCCGAATGTTGCCCAGAAGGAGCTACGCTAATTATTAGAAGATATGGAGGTGAGGTAGAGGTACTAGGATTAGAGGAGGGCAATACAACAAATAGACTCTTTGGACTCGCTGTTGATATAGGAACTACGAAGATAGTCGCTTACCTAGTTGACCTCACTACCGGGGAGATCCTTGGATATGAATCAGGCTATAATAAGCAGCTGATGTATGGTGAAGACGTTGTATCAAGAATAGGATACACTATGGAGAAGGAAGAGGGCACTAAAAAGATTCAGAAAGCAGCTGTTGATACGATAAATGAGCTCATCTCTAAATTAACTTCGAAATATCAAGTTAGAAAAGAGGAGATAGTCGATGTCTGTGTCGCAGGAAATACTGTCATGACATACCTTTTCGCAGGGAAAGATGCATCTCCTCTCTTAGATCCAGGAGCTAAGGTACCAGGACATCCTTTGTTTCTGGAAGCTAAGGACGTTGAACTTGAAGTTCATGAAGCTGCAAGGGTGTACTGTCTTCCTTGTGTGAGCAGATTCTTTGGAGGAGATGCTATAGGAGATATCCTTGCGTCTGGAATGCACAAATCTCCTAAGATTTCATTACTTGTAGATATCGGTACAAATGTAGAAGCTGTTCTAGGCTGCGAATCATGGTTCGTCACCACTACCGCTGCTGCAGGCCCTGCCTTTGAGGGTTGGGGGATTAGGTTTGGAACAAGAGCAATCGAAGGGGCAATAGACCACGTTAAAATAGATCCTGTAACGCTGAAAGCTGAATACCGTGTAATAGGAAATGTAAAGCCCAAAGGCATATGTGGCTCTGGATTAATTGATTTACTCTCTGAGATGTTCCGTAATGGAATAGTTGACAGTCTTGGGAAGATAAATACTGAGCTAAAAACGCCATATATAAGGCAAGGAATTGATGGCTACGAATATGTAGTTGTTCCAGCCGAAAAGACAGCAATAGGCAAGGACATTGTGATTACTGAGAAGGACATAGCAAATTTAATCGACTCCAAGGCAGCAGCGTGTTCTGCCATCGGAGTCTTATTAAAGAAGATGAGATTGAGCGTTTATGACATAGAGCAAGTGTTTATCTGTGGAGCTTTTGGAAACTATCTGGACCTAAATAGCGCAATTGCCATAGGGTTAATACCAGAGCTCCCTAATGCTAGGATAACTTATTTAGGAAACGGATCAGTAGCTGGGGCTTATCTTACCCTTGTTTCGGTGAAATACAGGTATGAGGCAGAGGAAATAGCTAGGCTTACAACGTACTTCGATCTTCTTAAAGACCCAGACTTCATGGACGAGTATACTGCTGCCTACTTTCTTCCCGGGAAAAAAGATTTGTTCCCAACATGGTGGGAAGCCAGCAGAAAAATTAAGAGAAGTTAATTTACAATGCCAAAATGGGACTACGACCATTTAGTAGAGTTTATAGCTCTCTTCAAGAACCAAAGTAGTGGATGATATTAAAACATCTCAAGAGAAATCTAGGGGCATTGAAATGAGCTTGGTTATTTCTATTTCAGGCAAGGGAGGAACGGGTAAGACTACTTTGGCAGGCTTGCTACTTAGAACTTTGTTAGACAATGGGAAAAATGACTCCATTCTTATGGTGGACGCAGATCCAGCCTCAAACCTGCAAGAGGTCTTAGGAGTTGAAGTTGATAAAAACGTTGGAGTCGTGGCAGATGAACTCAAAAAAAAGATAGAAAAAGGAGAACTTCCGCTGGGAGTCTCTAAGGCGGACCTATTGGAGGCATGGGTTTATGAAACCCTTGTAGAGCTTCCAGATTTTGACCTCTTAGTTATGGGCAGGAGCGAGGGGGAGGGGTGTTATTGCTACGTGAACAGCGTTCTCACAAGGATACTTGATGCCATCACGAAGAATTATGACATAACCATAATGGATATGGAAGCTGGACTTGAGCACCTAAGCAGGAGAACTGACCGAGATGTGGACATAATGTTGATTGTTACAGATCCCTCATCGATGGGCTTTAAAACAGCAGAAAGAATAAAGGAACTTGCTCATGAGGTTCACATAAATGTAGGAAAGATATATCTTGTGGGAAATAGATTTCCAGAAGAACTTATTGGCTTGCTTGAAGAGAAAGCTAAGAATATGGGTGTGGAATTCGCTGGATCCATTCCTTCCGATCCAAATGTCACTAGGTTCAACATAGAAGGCAGGTCTCTCCTTGAGCTCCCAAGCGATTCACCAGCCCTGAAGGCAGCTGAAAAAATCGCTAAGAGGATAGGCTTGTTGAATTAAAGCTTCTTTGTTCTTATAACAATGGCTACTCGAAGCTAGGTGGTCCTCTTCCTTCAGGAGATTATACAAAAAGCTATTGGATTCCCTTCAATTAGAGGAACTCTTAAATTGTTAACGATCTGAGCCTTTGCCCTGATGGAACTCAAATCAGTGGGTAAGATCATAGAGTCCGGTCTGTGCGCCTTTTGTGGTGCATGTATAACTGTGTGTCCTAAGGAAGCAGTTACCATAGATAGCGACGAGCCTACATTCGACTCAGAGAAGTGCATTGAGTGTAAGCTTTGTACTCTTGTATGTCCTGTAATTAATAGGGGAGTTGAAGAAATCCCAACTTTAGCTTCATACACTGGAAGAACTCTCCTTGAAGAAGTAGCCAAAGTCGCTCAGGACGGCGGAGTTGTTACTACCTTGCTCATTCAAGCCCTAAACGAGGGTATGATTGAGGCCGCAATCGTATGCCATCTCAGCGATAAAGAGCCTTTGAGACCTGAACCCTTAGTAGCTTTAACGAAACAGGATTTAATTGCATCAGCCGGATCGAAGTACGTTTCATGCCCTAGTCTCTCATCTTTAAGGGAGATAGTTGACAAGTATAAGTCGGTAGCGGTTGTAGGAGTTCCTTGTCAAGTGAAAGCCATTCAATTCATGAGGAAAAGGGCACCAAGATACGCAAAACACATTAAATTGGTTATTGGACTGTTCTGCACAGAGAGTTACCCATATACAAAGTTCTGTGACATGCTAAGGAGCAAAATGGATGTGGATCCTTCTTCTGTCGTTAGATCTGAAATAAAGCATGGGAAGTTCTCCGTTAAGCTCAGCAGCGGGGAAATTCACAGCATCCGAATTAAAGAAACGAAGGAGTATGCAAGGAAGTCATGTTTATACTGCGGTGACTTCGCTGCTGAATCCGCAGACTTGTCAGTAGGAAGCATAGGGTCTGAAGAGGGCTGGTCGACGATCATAGTCAGGAGCCAGGAGGCTAAAGACCTTGTGGAAAAGGCAATAGCGTCTGGGCTTTTAGAGGTAAAGGAGTTAAGCGAAGATTCTAAATCGTTTGTACTCAAGTTTGTTTCTATGAAGAAAAAGAGGTTGGCGAAGGAACTTCCGTTATGATATTCGTGAATTATCCAAGGTAAAGCATCCAATAGCAACAACTGATTGAGCTTGGATGTTTGTTGCGACTCATTGCAAGCTGTAAAGCTCTATCTCAAACGTTTTAGAGGCTCCTTTAGGAGAGGTTACTCTTTGAACCTAGGTATTATCTCCTTGCTTATTGTATCAATAGCCTTGTGGACCTTTGGGCCTATTGGTGAGCCCATGACGAACTGGGTTACTCCAAGTTCAAACATCTTCTCTATCTTCTCTGAGCACTCCTCAGGAGTCCCACATATCGAGAAGGCTTCCATCATCTCATCCGTTACGCTGGAGAATGCTTCATCCCATTTACCCTCATTAAGGGCTTTCTTAAGCTTCGTGGCTTTCTCTAAAGATATTCCGTGTTTCTCCAGTATGGCTGGGGGACATCCTGCCACAATAAAGGCAACTACTGGTAGAGCAGCCTTTCTGGCTTTCCTTCTGTCCCTGTGAGTGGAGAATGATGTGTAAACAACCACATCAAAATTGCTGAGGTCCCTACCCACCTTCTCTGCCCCTTTCTTTAGATGGATTATGGCTTCCTTAACGTCATCAGGGTGCGAAGCGTTGATTAGAACGCCATCTCCTATCTTGGCTGCTAATTTAAGCATCATTGGACCTTGAGCACCAACGTATATCGGTATTTTGCCGCTTGGCTTGAAAGCTAGCTTAGCCTTTTGAATCTTGAAGATCTTCCCGTCGTAATTCTTGACTTTTTCCCCTGAGAGAAGAGTTCTTGCAATCTCTACGCATTCTCTTACCGCTCTTACTGGCAGACTTGTCTCAACACCAAGGAAACCAAGAGTAGTTTTGTCTCCAGCCCCTATCCCAAGTATCACTCTATTCGGAGCCATTTCGCTTAGAGATGCTATGTTTTGAGCTGTCACAACAGGATTGACTAAGTATGGATTTGTCACACCTACTCCCATTGTTATCTTCTCTGTGTAAAGTGATATGGCTGCCATCGTTGTGTATGGATTCCTGTTCATGAAGTGATCGGTTATCCAAGTATTATCAAATCCGCCCTTCTCAGCCTGAGCTACATAAAAAACAGTCCTCCAGAAGGGTTCCTGCGGGATAAACTCAACACCAAACTTGACCATAGCTACCACCTCTTCATCCTTTGATGCGTTCTGCAAGCTCATTTAGACCGTTCTTGGCTAAGATTTCTGCCGTTTTGCTCGGGTCCAATGTCTTGCATATTTCGATTAAGGTTCCCAGACCTTCATCGGACTCCAAGAGATCATATTTCCAGTACAACAACATGAGTTTCACGTTCTCAATCGGAGCTCCTGCACATGCTTTAGGCTTTAATGTGAGAAGATAGCCGAGCAAGTCCCATTTTAGTGAAGATCTCTGTTCTGATCCCAGATTTACCAAAAACCGTTTTAGTTCCGGATCTAAAGACTTAAGCTTTTCCATTTCCCTCTATCTTCGCCCGTATTGAATAATTTAAGATTTTTTATGTATTCAGAGCTTTATAAGCAAGAGAAGGCTGGAGACAGGCTCTAAAAGCTTTCTTATTCTGAGTCCCTCTCATTGACAAGGTTTATCAATTCGCACAACAATTAGGAGGAGATGTGTGAATTTACCGTGATTCTAAGTGAAGATGGTCGAGAAGACAAGGTTGCTGAGGATATTGTTAGGACCACGTATCAAAACGGAGAACTAGTGCTCATGGACATATTAGGAGATCGAATCTCAGTTGGAGGGGCTCTAATCACGGAAGTAAACGTGGATTCGGAGGTCTTAAGGATACTAAGGGATGAGATCTTAAGGAGTTTCATTAAGTTCTTGGAGACATATGAGAAATGTAAAGAGAGCGGAGTTTACGACGATGAGCTAAAAAAGGCTTGGGAAGTCGTCAAATCTACTGGAGATTCTCTTATAAAAGAACTTGCTTTAGGTAAGAATAAATAAACTATTAAGGAGGCTGAGACAACCTCTATGGATTCATGTTACTGTGGGTCGTAAGTTCTTTTATCATAATCTATTCATACATTTCAGGAGATAATGGCGAGCACGTATGAAATCACGAAAATTCAAAGCAAAGGCCATTAAAACAAGCTATTGGAGACCAAACACAAATTACATAGAGGATGTGATAAATAGCGTCGAGACAAAGTTAAAAGATGGAGACATCCTCGTAGTATCTGAGAAGGCCATTTCTGTAGCTCTAAGAAACATAGTTGATGAAAGCAAGGTGAAACCGGGAATTTTAGCGTATTTTCTGGCTTTGGTTTGGATGAGGATCGTTTGGGGATACTTCTTAGGTCCCATTCTAAGGATGAAGAGGGAAAACATCGAAAGATTCAGGAACTACCCTATTCCAGAGGGGGCTAAACACAAGCAGGTCTGCATCAACGAAGTTGGCTTGTTCTCTGCATTGAGACATGGCTCAGAAGGAGGTATAGATGGATCTAACGTAGCCTACTCCTTTGTTGCTTTACCTCTAATGCAGGCAAAGCAGATAGCTGAAGACATAAGGACTGAGATCCTGAAGAGAACGGGTAAAAGGGTAGCTGTCATGATAGTTGACAGCGATAAAACGTATTCCTTCGGATCGTACCACATGGCACCAAGAAGAAGCTTCGTTGAAGGAATTAGAGATCTGGGCCCAATAGCTTATTTCCTAGGGAGGATTTTTCACCTAAAGCGCAGATCAACTCCTATAGCTGTATGCGGTCTACAAGCTAATATTGAAGAGATCTTGGATATGGCTGAAATGGCAGATAAGGTGCGAGGTCATGGGGCTGGGCCCACTGTGTGGGACATGGCTAATAGGTTTGATACATCTCTCACTGGAGTAAGTTGGGAGATGTTGGAGAAGGTAGAACATCGTCCTCTGGTCATATTAACAAAAAGGAAAAATGTTAGTGAAAGGGGAAAAAAGCAATAGCAAACTTCATGTCCGAAGGTGTTAAGAGAAAATGAGAAAATATGGTCTCATCTTGCTAGCCCTCGGCTTGGCAGGTTGGATAATAAGCTACATTCACAGGATGATGGTTCCACCACTTCTTCCCATGATAATGGATGAGTTGAGGGTAAGTAACACCCAAGCAGGTCTGTTAATGTCTGGTTTCATGATAAGTTATGCAATAGCTCAGATACCAGCTGGCTATCTTAGTGATAAATACGGGGCACGTAAAGTGGTCTCTTTAGGGATTGGGGCTTTTTCTCTTGCCACGCTACTGATCGGATTCTCAAGAAGTTTTGAGCAGTTCCTCATACTTAGGATATTGTTTGGCCTGTTCGCTGGAACATACTTCCCTCCTATCACCGCAGCAATCTCAGGCGCCTTTCCAACTGAGAAGAGAGGAAAGGCAATAGGAGTCTTCATGTCTGGCACTTCAATTGGAACAGCCCTAGCGCCCATCATCTCTGTTCCCATCGCCCTACTGGCGGGATGGAGATATGCTTTCATTGTGCTGGCATTGCCTGGATTTCTTATAGCCGCTGCTTTTTTCCTAACCTTACAGGATAAAACGCACGAAATTAGAGAATACAAGAAGGGAGGAGGATTTATCTCCCTGAAGTTTCTCGTAGCCTGCGTAGTACCCTTCTTGGGATTGGCAACTTCTATGGGCTTCACTACATTCCTCCCTCTTTTCTTGGTAAACGAAAGAGGTCTTTCTATCGAAATAGCTGCCGTCTTCTCCAGTTTAATTCCTGCAATTGGTTTTTTGGGGAATATATTTGGAGGATTTGTGGCCGATAAATTCGATAAAGGGCTCTTGGTGTCTGCAATAACCCTTACTTCAGCCATTTTGATGTCATCCACTTATTTCTCCTCAAACAGAACAATACTACCAGTCCTACTCTTGTTTGGTTTCGTTAACTCCCTGATACCAGCCCCCATGATATCCCTAACATCACAAATCATTCCTGAAAGGAGAAGAGCTTCAGCCCTAGCCTTTCAGAATGCCAGTACTTTCATAGGAGCTTCTTTCGGAACCGGATTTGGAGGATATCTCTTGGATAAAGCAGGGTATATGGCGCTATTCACTTTTCTAACTCTCAACTTAATGATAGGAGGTATTCTAGCACTAATGCTAAAAGAAAAAAGCGTAGGTGGGGAACAGATCCCACCTTCTTAAGTTAAACTATCCAGGCTTTGATGGCTTTTCTATCAGAGCTCTCTTGGTTAATATTGTACCATCGTCGTAATGCGGCTTCCTAAGGACTTTGTCAGCGTTTTTCTCTATCTCCCTAGCCTCTGAAGCTAGTTTTGCTGCTTGAGCCATCATCTCGTGGGCTGCAGAGCATAAGAGGGTGTACTTCTCCCAATCTTTCTCCTTGAAGCACGCGGTTACCGTGACATCAGCCACGTTCTTAGCTATCTCAAAGGAAGCCAAGGCCTTTGATGCCGCATATGGGTTGGAGAACCCTGCAGCCTTTATTGCCTTCTTTCCTTTCACGATAATTTGGGGTAGTTCTGGCTTCTTTCCTTCTTTAAAGGCTTCTATAACTTTGTCTATGCTCTCAAACAGTATGTTGTACACGCCGGTTATACTAAGCACCTTGATCAGATCTGCATTGAACAAGGCCATTTCTATGGGATCCAGGAATTCCCTCCTAGCCCCAAGCATGGCATCTGCTTCTACTATTATGTAACCAATGCCCTTTTCTTCTAGATCGGGGACTATTTTCTTTGCTGGAAGATCTGAGACAACGATGACAGGCACTGATTGAGCTAGTATCTCCCTGGCTTTTGTTGGTCCAGGCAAAGCCGCGTTCGGACTGGTTATAACTACAAAATCCGGGTTGAACTCCAAGATCTTCTTGCTAACCTCCTCCGCATCCTCTGGTCCCATCTTTGCGCCCGATCCTATGACTCTTACAACTATGTCTTCTCTCTCTGCCCTCTCATCTAGCAGTAAATCGATAAGAGGGGCGCAACCTATGTTACCCAGCTTGACAAAACCTACTTTCACGACCAATGGGCATCCCTTGGTTGCAAGATGCGGTAAAAGATTAATACATTTCTAACAAAGCCTCGGATGAATTTGGATGGTAATTTTCAATCATCTTTTTACAAAGATCTAGTATAAAAGTAAGGCAATGAAGATCTTATATGAACCAACACAAAAAATGAAATCTAGGCAGGTTCTTTGCGTCACACTTTAAATGGTCAATTCAATAAGGTATGGCTCTCCATTTTCCTTTAGAATTGTGACATAGCGACGTAATGGTTAAATGAAAGTAGAGCACACTAAGTCTCTCGAAGTAAACAATTGTAAAAAATTTATCCAATAAGATGGGGGAGATTTCGTGAGAACGCTTAGGGAACTTAAGGTCGGTCGTTATCCGCCAGCCATTTTGGTTAAGCCCGAGACTAGTCTTTTAGATGTCATGTTAGAGATGAATAAGAAGAAAGTAAGGCACGCAATCGTTGCAGATCAAGAGGGAAGGCTTGAAGGAGTAGTCTCTGCTAAGTATCTGATAGACTTCATGGGAGGAGGAGCTAGGTTCAATAAGGTTGTTGAGGAGTACAACTCCGACTTATATGCTGCATTAGAGAATGAAACGGCTTATTCGATAATGTTTCCTTATCCATGGTGTTCATTGGACGATTCCCTAGTTGAGGTAGTGGATCTGATGATGGAAAGGGACATAGGTGCTCTTCCAGTGGTAGATGAAAATAGAAGAGTCGTAGGAGTGATATCTGAAAAGCACCTAATGGCCCTCTTCTCTGACGTTGAAACCCACGTAAAAGTGGGAGAGATCATGACGCCTTGCTTGATAACGCTTCCTCCTCAGGCTTCTGTTCTGGAAGGTCAGAAGGTGATGACATCCAACGACATAAGGAGGTTAGTTCTAAAGACCACAACGGGGCTCAAAGGAATTCTAACCATAATGGACCTGATCTCCTTCTTCTCCAGCGAGAAGACGCTAAGAATGCTTAAGGAGAAAAGGTTGAAAGAGGTTCATGCTACTCCTCTACAGGCCTTAAATCCCAAAGAGATAGTAACCGTAGATCCACTTGAGGACATAGGGAAGGCAATTTCATTGATGAGAAAGCATGGGGTCGGTCATCTAATTGTCGGAAAGGGTCAAGGCATAATAACTGAGAGAGACTTCTTGCTGAAGCTCCCAAAGGTTATTGGAGTGGACGTGTTTGTAGATGACGTAAGGAAGCTTATTTCAGCGGGAAGAATTTTCTTCTATTGAGACGACCAATTTGTATGATTCGATGGTAATTAGTAGTAATCTAAGAGAATACATTATCGATAAGGTTACATTATAGCATTGTTTATATTCAAAAGCTGGAGTTATCCCATACATCGACGAAGTTTCCTTCTATGAACAGCTTTTATTCCCTAATAATCCTAAACAACTAAAAAGAAGGGGGAATAGCTATCAAATGAAAGAAGTAGCTGTAATTGGGGTTGGTCAAACTAAGTTTGGAAAAAGGAGAGATGCAAGTCTCTCTGAACTGGCGGTAGATGCTCTAAAAGATGCTCTTGAGGATTCAGAGGCTGAGAAAAGGGAAATTAAATTTCTCTCCGTTGGAAACTTCGGCTTGAGTTCTGAGGATATCACCCCCGCTGCACTAGTGGCTGAACAAGCTGGGTTGCAAGGAACGACCACCATGAGATGCGAGGCAGCCTGCGCAAGTGGAAGTGCAGCTTTCTATGCAGCTTGGCTGGCAGTTTCATCAGGAATATTCGATATAGCGGTAGCTTTGGGCGTAGAGAAGATGACAGAGGTGGAAACTCCTACCATGATAGAGATCTTAGGGAGAGCAGGTTCCTACTTCTGGGAATTCCATGAGTTTGGGGTTACCTTCCCTGCTTACTACGCTCTCTATGCCACAGCGCATATGAACAAGTTTGGAACTAGAGAAGAAGACTTGGCGCTTGTCGCTGTCAAGAACCACAAGTACGGCGCTAGAAATCCCCTTGCTCAGTTCCAAAATGAGATAACAGTGGAGGATGTCCTTTCCTCCAGAATGATTGCATGGCCCCTCAAGCTTTATGATTGTTGTCCAATAAGCGATGGTGCTGCGGCAGTGGTCTTAGCATCAAAGGAGAAGGTAAAGGAGCTGGGTGTGGATACCCCTGTTTGGATTAAGGGAATAGGGGTCTCTTCAGACACCTCAACAATGGGAAATAGGGCTAATTTCATCGGACTTAGATCTAGCATAGAAGCAGCTCAACTGGCATACAAGATGGCAAAGGTAGAGGCCAAAGAGATAGAGGTGGCAGAAGTCCACGACTGTTTTACCATAGCAGAAATCCTCGCTTATGAGGATTTGGGCTTTTGCAAAAAGGGCGAAGGAGCGAAATTGATAAGGGAAGGAGAAACCGAGATTGGTGGTAGGATTCCTGTGAACGTCGATGGAGGATTAAAGGCAAAAGGGCATCCTTTGGGAGCCACTGGCGTTTCAATGATAGTTGAACTCACAAAGCAATTGAGGGAAGAAGTGGAACCTAGTAGGCAGGTTCCCTTGAAGAAATACTTAGCCTTGGCCCACAACGTAGGGGGAACAGGGCAGTATTGTTATGTGACTGTGTTAGGAAGGTGAATGGGAGTGAGCGAGCCTTTTATAACGTCAAAGACCCTAAGCTTGGTGTACAGGATCCCTATATCGAGAATTGAGAAGTTTTGGGAGAGTCTAAAAGAAGGGAGAGTCTTGGCCACAAGATGTAAGAATTGCCAAACGTTAAGGTTTCCCCCCTCAGCTACCTGCCCTTCCTGCTTCAGTCCAGACGTAGAGTGGGTTGAGTTAAGTGGGGAAGGCGTAGTCGAAACTTACACCAAGATAATGGCAGCTCCGGCCAGCTTTTCAGGAGAGGCTCCATACACCGTAGTTGTTGCGAGAATGAAAGAAGGTGTCAAAGTCTTAGCCTGGTACGAAGGAGAGAATATCTCAATTGGCATGAAAGTTAGGCTTTTAGCAAAGGAAGAACATGGTTCTTTGACTTACAGGTTTGTGCCTTGGGATGAGCAGGGTGATTGAATGAGCAAGAAAGTAGAAACTGTAGCTGTTGTAGGAGCCGGGATTATGGGTCATGGTATTGCTCAGCTTTGTGCAATGGCTGGCCTAAAGGTATACATCGTCGACATAAGCGATGAAATACTTGATAAAGCCATGGAAAGGATAAGATGGAGCCTTAGTAAACTTGCAGAGAAAGGTAAAATAGAGAAAGAAGAAGCAGAGGCCTCTCTTTCTAGAATAAAGCCAACAACAAGTTATGAGGATCTAATCGATGTAGATCTAGCGATAGAGGCAGTTCCAGAGAAGATGAAGCTCAAAAAATTGGTATTTCAGAAACTTGATGAGGTAACTCCAAAGGAGGCTATCCTGACCTCAAATACATCCAGCCTTAGCATAACCGAGATTTCAAAAATTACTAGAAGGCCTGATAAAGTCGCTGGAATGCACTTTTTCAACCCCCCTCAGATTATGGCTTTGGTTGAAGTGATCAAAGGGGATTATACAAGCGAAGAAACGATTAGAAGAGTAATGGAGCTTGCAAAAGCTTTAGGAAAGACGCCTGTGCTGGTAAAGAAGGATTCCAGAGGTTTCATCGTGAACAGGATACTTGGTGCATTGTTTAACAAGGTGTTTTGGGATGTTCACCTAGGAAGAGCAAAGAAAGAGGAGATTGATGCTGCAGCCAAATATAGTGCTAGACTCCCAATGGGTCTGTTTGAGCTAGCCGATTACATAGGGTTAGATGTACTGGCAGAGATAATGAGAATCCTATCTGATGCTTACGGAGACAGGCTCAAGTACTGCCCTATCATAGATGAGCTGATTGCCCAAGGCAATTTAGGAAGGAAAACAGGCAGAGGTTTCTATGATTGGAGTGCAGGAAGACCAAACATACCGAAAGAACTGGCAAAAGAGTATGATACATCAGAATTTCTTGTAGTTGCAGTCAACGAGGCCGCTTGGATAGTTATGGATGAAGTGGCTGAAACGAAGGACGTGGATACAGCGATGAAACTGGGGGCTGGATGGCCTAAAGGACCCTTAGAACTGGCAGACGAGTTAGGGATCGAGGAAGTTGTTAGTAAGCTTGAATTACTGTTCTCGGAGAGAGGAGAGGAGATCTACAAGCCATGCCCTGTTTTAAAGGATTATGTTAAGAGAGGTTGGTTGGGTAGAGAAGCGGGGAGAGGATTCTATGTATACTAATTATGAGACGTTAAGGGTGGAGAAGAAGAAGGGGATTCTCTGGGTTTATCTTAACAGGCCGGATAAGCTGAACGTCTTCAACATGAAGATGTTAAAGGAACTCTCAGACGTCATGGACAAGGTTGAAGAAGATCAGGAAGTAAAATGTGTTGTAATAACCGGTGAGGGAGAAAAGGCCTTTTGCTCTGGTGCTGACTTAGGATTGTTATCTAAGCTAGATTCTCAAGGGGCTTTGGAGCTATCCGAGATCGGGCAGAGATTGATGAAGAAAATTGAAAGCCTTCGTGTTCCTGTAATAGCAGCTATAAACGGCTATGCTCTTGGTGGTGGATTCGAACTTGCTTTAGCGTGTGACTTCAGGATAGCGGCCGAAAACACTCAACTAGGAAACCCTGAGGTTAAGCTAGGAATTATTCCTGGGTGGGGAGCAACTCAAAGGCTGGCCAGGATTATAGGTTTGTCCAGAGCAATGGAATTCTTGATGTTTGGAGATAGGATCTCTGCTTCAGAAGCCTTAGACATGGGACTTGTCCACAAAGTTGTTCCTCAGGAGAAGCTTAGAGAAGAGGTCATGTCTCTAGCAGAAAGAATCGTTGAAGGACCTACGATCGCTCAAGGTCTTATAAAACGAGTTTTGATCTTCGGTTCTCAAGTCCCCCTCGATGTAGGATTAGAACTGGAGAAGCACGCTTTTAGCACTGTTTTTTCAACTGAGGACGCAAAAGAGGGACTACGGGCTTTCCTTTCAAAGAGGAAACCTGAGTTCAAGGGTAAATGAATCTATATCTTGGATAGGATTTGCTCCACAGGACTGCTATTCAGATGGATTCCCAACCTCTCAGGCTCTATGCCAAATGCCAGACCCAGTAGTTGTGGGTAGTAAATTATTGGAATCCTCTTATCGACGCCTACCTGTCTGCTTATAGCTCCCTGCCTTTTATCGAACACGACATGACAAGCAGGGCACACCGTTACCAAGCCATCCACTTCTCTTGCTGCCAAAGTCTTTAGTTTAGTCCCGGCAAAGCTCATGGTTCCCTCTGGTTTCATTAGAAGGAGCCCTGCTCCGCAACAGTCTAGCTTTTCTGGATAGTCGATAGCCTCAGCGCCGCTTGCCTCAATAAGTTCATCCAGCTTCCTTGGGTCCTCTGGATCATCTGCTCTGAGCACCTTGCTTGGCCTGAGTAAGTGACATCCAGGATGAGATGCTAACTTCAGACCTTTAAGTTCCTTTTTTACGTGCTCTCTCAGTCTTTCAACGCCCAAGTCGTCATGCAGAACCTGGACAAGATGCTTCACTTCACACCTGCCTGTATACTCAAGCCCTTCGAGAGACAACGCTTCGTTAACCCACTTCTTTAGGGCTTCGTTGTTCTCTAGGAAATGTTTTGCTTCGAGTAGGGATTCGAAGCACCCGCTACAGAGACAAAGAACATCTAATCCCGTTCTTTCCGCAAGGGAAAGGTTTCTGGCTGCAAGGTATAGCCATAATCTTGTGTTTAAGCTGCGGATTGGACTACCACAACAGCTCTCTCCTTCTAGATCTACTAATTCAACGCCAAGCTCCCTCATGATTTCTCTAGTGGACATCTCATATGCATACTCCTCATTCGCTATCATACACCCCAGATAGAGAGCATATCTCAGACCATCGCTTCCCAATCGAAACCCCCCCATTATTCTTCGAAAGCAGCCATTAGAGCCTCCCTGAAAGCATCCATATCCTTAGGTCCCTTCAGAACTTTCAGGCCAAGCTCTTCCCGCGTGTAAGTTTTCCTTAGCCTTCTTGAGAAAGCCTTCATAGGGGGATGAATGTATCCGATTTCCATAATCGAGTTGAGGACTGAGTTTAGGTCTTCGGGAACGCCAACCCCTCGGTCCGTGGCGATGTTCCTTAGAGCTATTATGAGATCCGAAGGCGCTACTTCTTGAGGACACCTTTCCTTACATTTAAGACAGAGAGCACATCTCCAGATCACATCAGAATTGATAATCTCCTCTGCTAGTCCTTCCCTGACGGCGCACACTATGTTGTGGGGATACATCTCTAAGAACTCTGCTGCTGGGCAACCACTGGTGCACTTCGTACATTCAAAGCAACTCTTTGGGTTTTGTTCTCCGATTTTCTTAGCTATCTCCTTTAGAATACTCCAGTCTGCTCTTTTTAGAGTCATCAAATCCAATAGGCTGCTAGACATACTGGTTCCCATCTGTCTCCTCCTGCCCCTCAAAAGGTCAATGATTAATCATAAAAAGATCCAGTGTCAGTGATGAGCAACCAAGCAGTAATGCACAATGAGTAGGGGCCGATAGGTATGGTTATAGGACCAGTAGTAGTTGTTGGAGGGGGAGTAGCTGGCATTGAGTCCTCCCTATGCCTTTCAAAACAAGGTGTGAGAGTTTACCTGCTTGAGAGAAACTTCAGTTTGGGAGGAAATGTTTCTCTTTTAAGTAAAGTGTTTCCGACGCTTGATCCAACATCAAACATACTAGATAGGATGTTCAAGGAGCTAAGAAACTCTGAGAACATTCAGATAATGACAAATATTGAAATTAAAGCTATAGAGAAGACGGAGGAGGGTTTTGAGCTTCAGATCATTAAGAAGCCTAGACACGTAGACGTAAACAAGTGCATCTCATGCGGGAAGTGTTCTGAGGTATGCCCAGTCGAGTACGATAGGGAATATGAACTCGGTATAGGAAAGAGGAAGGCTATAGACTCTCCTTCTGTGAAGCCCTTCCCGGAGGGATTTGCAATCGATGAAAGAATGTGTCTTCACTTCAAGGGAGAGGAATGTTATGCTTGCGTCGAGTCCTGTCCAAATGATGCAATAAACTTAGATGAAAGATCAGAAGAGACAAGGATCCAAGCTAAGGCCTTGATTTTAGCCACTGGCATGGAGTTATTTGACGTTTCAAGGGTAAAGGAACTAGGTTATGGTCGATATAAGGACGTAATTACGAGTTTGGAGTTAGAAAGGATGTTGGATCCAGAAGGACCAACTAAAGGAGAGGTAGTAAGACCATCTAATATGAAGAGACCCAGATCAGTTGCCTTTGTCTTATGTGCTGGTTCAAGAGACAGGAGGTTTCTGAAGCACTGCTGCAGGATAGGATGCATGACCGCACTTAAGCAAGCATACGAGATCAGACAGCTATATGGAGAAGAGGTAGAGGTGTACGTCTGCTACAACGACATCCGAGCCACTGGAAGAATGCACGAGGAATTTTATCAGACCGCTAGAGATAGTGGTATCATTATGCTTCACGGAATTCCTTCCGAGATAAGAGAGAAGGATGGAAGGTTAACCCTGAGGATCTTTGACGTGGGAACATGGAAGTTAGAAGAGCTAAACGTTGACCTTGTTATCTTGATTCCGGGAGTAACTAGTGCAAGTAATGCCAAGGAAGTTGGAAACCAGCTAGGTGTTCAAATGGATGAAGATACTTTCTTTAAGACTTTAGATCCTCTACGTTCAGTTAATGAGACGCAAATCGAAGGAGTATTCCTGTCAGGATGCTCTGCTGGCCCAATGGATATTATGAGTAGCATTTCTCATGCTAGAGCCGCTGCTTTGAGCGCTCTGATTTATCTGAAGGAAAAAGAAAGAGCCCTTAAATCCTAGTTATGAGAAATTTTGGATAAATTTAGCTTTCTAGCTTATTAATTTATCAGATTGAGCTCTAACTTGGAAGAATAGAGCACAGAAACCTAGAAGTTACACCACGTAGTGAGATTACAATTTGAAACTATCATTTTTTATTCTTTCTAAAAGGAGCAGGAAGAAGAGGGAAGGTGATTACAATTTGAAAACAAAGAAAATTCTGATCTTAGGGGCAGGTGCTGCTGGAACCATAGTAGCCAACAAGTTAGCTAGAGATTTGAGAAGAGAAATTGCTAGAGACGAGGTCGAAATTACAATACTTGACAAGAGCGATATGAACATTAATCAGGCAGGATTTACCTTTGTTCCATTTGGATTTTACACCCCAGACGACATAAGAAGGCCTAGGAGAAAACTCATCAGCCCGAGAGTTAAAGCAATATTCGGAGAAGATGGAGAAGTAGCCCGGGTTGACCTAGAAAACAGGGAAGTAACAGTTAAGAGCGGGAAAAAATATTTCTATGATTACCTGTTAATCGCTACTGGTTGCACGCAGGACGTAGAGAGTGTTCCGGGGCTTTCTAAGGATTTCAACACGTTTTATACCTCATTAGAAGATACATTAAGGCTTAAAGAGTCATTACAAACGTTGTCAAAGGGAAAAATAGTCGTATTGACGATAAAAATGCCCATCCCATGCCCAGGAGCTCCAGCCAAATTCACAGTCTTGCTGGATGATTACCTGAGGTATGTCAAGCGTGCTCGAGAGAACTTTGATATCACATTTCTGTGGCCCATACCTACTGTAGGACCGCCTCCCTATAACTCAAACATAACCAAGGCTTTTGAGGAGAGGAAAATAAACGACGTAAGGGAGTTTAAGTTCTCGGAAATAGATGCGGAGAAAAAGGAAGTGGTGTCCGCTGACGGAGAGAGAATAAAATATGATTTCTTAGTCACCATACCCCCTCACAAGGGCATAAAGGCCTTATATGACTCCGGAATAACCGACGAGAACGGATGGGTTCCAGCGGACAAATACACCCTGCAATACAAAAAATCTGAAACCGAGAAACACGATGAGGTCTACGTTGCAGGAGACGCGGGACCTCTAGAGATCCTTAAAACGGGTGTAACAGCCCACTATCAAGCGTTTACAGTTGCTCAAAACTTAATATATGACGTTCTGGGAACGGGTGATAAAGTACACTACCTAGGAAACGTGGGTTGCCCATACGTAGGGTCCACACTAACTCCTGATTCAAGGGGCAAAGCATTCCTTGCAGTGTGGTCATACGGACTTAAACCCAGACCATTCGTGCCTACGGAGGCGGGATGGTACTTCTATCGCATGTACTACTACATATACTGGGATCTAACCGTAAAAGCAATTATTTGAGGTGAGATTTATGGAAAAATCGGGAAAGGAATCTGTTTCATTGAGTTTACATCTCGAAGAGCCCGATTTAGAGGCTCTAATAGAGATCTTAAGCATTTATAGGATAATTCGAGACATGCTGAACGACCAGCTGATAAAGGACGTATCTTACATTGCATCAAGCCTGCTTAAGCTTGTGAACGTCGTTTCAAGCACGGACCTCATCGAAATACTGGAAAGGGGTCTTCAAGACCCTGAGTTGGACAAAGCCCTGCTAAATCCGCCTAAAATAGGTTTAACAGGACTTCTAAGCGCTTTAAGGGACGAAGATTTTCAGAAAGGAATGGGTATAGTAGTTGCACTTCTTAAGGCAATAGGAAAAGCTTCAATCACTCAGTAATGAGCTCAAGTATACACTTACCCACTACACTCTTTTTTATTTCTCTTTTATTTTTTCTTTTTCAGAGAGCAGGGTTATAGATTCTTCATAGCCGCATTTCACACACAAGATTAATGCAACATCAGTTTAAGTTACATAGAAAACAGTTTGAATTCCATCATCATTGTCCTCAGGCTCACTAAGGTCGGTTTCACCTTCATCTCTCCTTCAATAGTGGAAAAATCACTTCTGGCTACATTCTGAATCATTATATAATAATTTGTTTACAAATTGTAGCAATGGATCGGATTGATCTAAGCATAATAGAAGAACTGAGAAAGGACGGCAGACTCAGCCTATCTGATCTGGGAAGAAAGATAGGTATGAGCCATGTAGCGATCCGTAGAAGGCTTAAGAGACTTATAGAAAGCAAGATTATGAGAGTTTCTACTGAATTGAACGTCAAGACATTTGAATTCAAGTTAGCGATGGTAATGATGGAAGTTGAAACCTACGAAAAGTTGACTGAACTTGTCAGCACTTACATAAAGTGTCCTAGAACACTAATGATCCTCCATTGCCTAGGGGGTTTCAACTTACTTGCAATGATGTGGGCGGAAAATGATGATACTCTTAGAAGCGTCCTCGATTCTTGCTCTATAAGGACTAGAGAAGGTGTTAGAAGATCAGAGGTATGCGTAGGTGAGCTGTTACATCCCGAGTACCTTTCAATACCAATAGTTTCCTCTTCTGATCTGGAAATTTCTCCGTGTGGCCTAGATTGCAGCGGATGTAGGAGGTATCAGGAGGACAAGTGCCTAGGCTGCCCGACAACACGTAGATATAGGGGAATTGAAAATCTTATATCTACCGATCCCGTTTGAAGATTTGAGAGCCATTCTATGCATATACAAGCCATCTTTGGGAAGAAAGATCATCGGCTTTCAACTTCCTCCGCATTAGCTCATCGAAACCCGTCCACATAATTACTTATAACTAAACAAGTGAAGGTCGAAATTGTGTTGAGAGTAATTGCCTGTGCTAAGTATGCTGTTGATGTAAGTGAGCTTAGGTTTGATCCGTCAACAGGAGAGCCTATACTGGCCGGAGCAAAGATGAAGCTCAGCGATGTCGATAAAAGAGCGATAGAGGAAGCCATTAGACTAAAGGAAAAGCACGGCGGACATGTGACTGTCTTGACAGTTGGTCCAGAGAGCGCGAAGATGGGACTCAGAGAAGCCCTTGCAATGGGCGCAGACGAAGCCTATTTGCTCGTCGATCCCTTGTTCGAGGGCGTAGATACGCTTGTAACATCCCTCGTTCTAAAGAAAGCCATCGAAAAACTGGAAGGATTTGACCTGATAATTTGCGGAGAAGCTACGAGCGATGGTTACTCCTCACTAGTAGGCCCCAGATTAGCTGGATTGCTAGGAATTCCCCAGGTAGCTTACGTAAAAAGGATTGTAGAGGTAAAAGACGGTTCAATAGTAGTCGAGAGAGATCTAGAGGATGGATATGAGGTTGTGGAGGTCAAATTGCCAGCTTTACTCACAGTAACGAGGGAAATAAATGAGCCAAGAATTCCACCTCTGCCAGCGATAATGAGGGCTTCTAAGAAGCCCATGAAAATGCTGAGTGCCTCTGAACTTGGCATACCCAGCGAATTACTCGGTCAAGATGGCTCAGCAGTACAAATCTTAGAGGCTAAAGCTCCTGAGATAAAGAGGAAGGGAGTCATATTTGAGGAAATGCCAGCAGACGAAGCAGCGAGAAAACTTGTAGAAGCTTTGATTAGGGAGGGAGTTCTAGGTGGCTGAAAACGAGGTTTGGGTCTACTCAGAAAATAAGAACGTTTGTCTTGAGCTTTTAACGGCTGGAAAAGAATTATCAGAGAAGCTGAATGTTCCTTTAGCCTCACTTGTCTTGGGACACGGAGTAAAGGATGTGGCTGAAGAGCTGTCTGAACACGGACCAAATAAGATCTATCTCATAGATCATGCTTCCCTAGAAAGATTCGATTCTATGTCTTATGCTGCAGCCATTGAAACCATTGTTAAACAGGAAAAACCCAAGATATTGCTCATCGGGGCAACTAAAAGAGGAAAAGAGTTGGCTGGAAGGCTGGCAGCCAGGCTCAATGCTGGTTGTATGTCGGAATGCACAGAAGTTGACATAGGCGATGATGGGAGCGTCATAGCGAAACGTGCAGCTTATGCTGGAATGGCAGTAGCTACTGAGAAATGTAAGAGCACCCCAGCAATAGTTTTGCTGAAGCCAGGGAGGTATGAAAAGGCCCCGTCTGGAGGCAAAGGGGAAATTGTTGAACTCAGCTTGGAGATACCTGAGCCAAGCCTAAAACTCATCGAATTCAAGCCAAAGGAAATCAAAGCTGTTAGAGTAGAGGAAGCAGAGGTCGTAGTGCTTGGAGGAAGAGGTATAAAGAAGAGAGAAGACTTTCAGATGCTGGAGCAACTGGCTGAAATGCTTGGAGGGTGTGTGGGATGCACAAGACCAATTGCAGCTGATCTGGGATGGTACACAGAATGGGTTGGCCTTTCAGGAGTAGCAATAAAGCCAAAGCTCTACATAGGGGTTGGAGTTTCCGGAGCAATACAACACGTCGCAGGCATAAAAGACTCCAAGGTCATAGTAGCGATAAACAAAGATCCAGAGGCCCCGATCTTCAAGTCTGCAGATTACGGCATTGTAGGAGACCTCTATGAAGTTATTCCAGAACTGATAAAGGCATTAAAAGAAGTCTCTAAGAAAGAGGGATGAGTTAACTCTAGATATGCCTCTTCCCTCTTCTCTTTTTCTTTGGACGTAAAAGTGCTGCGGGTAGGCTCGAGTATATTTTTCTAGCGCAGGAAAGATGTCTCTTCCAAAGCGATGTCTCTAAAGTCTGAAATTGAGGCATATAAGATTACGGGAAGAATTGAAAGAGTAAAGGGGATAGAAGAAGTCTCAAGAAAAAAGAAGAAGGGGTAAGAAAAATCGGCTTGAATGCTTCACATCTCTGCTTTTCCTATCCATTTGTAAATCTATCCTGGCCTGACGTATTCTGCCCCTATTACATCGCGAGCTATGATGTATCTCATGATGTTCTGAGCTCCTTCTGCTCCTATCACGTAGGAGAAGGTTCCTAACCAACCTCTGAAGATTGGGCACTCCCTTGTGTAGCCGTATGCTCCATGCCACTTCATGACCTCTTCGTATATGTCTGCAGCAACCTCTGGTCCCATCATCTTTGCCATAGCAACAGGAACGTTAAGGTCTCTGGGGCTATAGGCTGGGTTCTTGTGAATGTATATTTGGTCAGCGAGCCAAGCAGCCTTATAAACTATTAGCCTTGCGGCTTCTAGCCTTGCATAAAGTTCTGCAAACTTGAAGTTAACTCCTTGGAAGCTAGATATGTACCTTCCGAATAGTTTCCTCACTCTAAACCATTCTTTGGCCTGATCAAGGGCCCACCTAGCAGAACCTATGGCTGCTGCTGCTACGAGTATCCTTGCTACGTTAAAGCCCTCCATATTTATGTAAAAGCCCTTGTTCTCATCTCCAATCCTGTATTTGTCGTCTACCTCAACATCGTTGAGCATGAATCCTCCGCAGGAGATTCCTGCCCTCCCTATATCCTCATAATAGGTTGGCTCAAAGCCCTTAACTATCTCTCCATCCTTCTTGGCCAAGAACGCAAATGTAGTAAGGGATCTATGCCCAGCTTCCTTTGGACCAGTCCTCGCGATTAGGAAGAACCCTCCTCCCCAGGGAAGTTCTAAGGTCTCCTTTACCCCGCTTATATAGGCTTTTTCTCCATTAAAAATCCATTTTCCATTTTCTTTTCTAGCAGTAACCCTTGTACCAGCGATATCTGAGCCCCCTTGGGGTTCAGTTGTTGCAATTCCAAAGAAAGCTTCACCAGCAGCTACCTTTGGTAAAATCTCTGATTTGGCTTCTTCACTTCCATAAAGGTCAAGTAACATGGGCCATCCATTTACAAGAAGGGTGTAAACTGGAATAGCTATTGAAGGATCGTAATAAGCCATTTCATCAACAGCTATGGCAGCCATAGTGAGCGTTCCGCCCATCCCTCCATATTCTTCCCTTACTGGGATGCAAAAGAGTCCTTGCTGTCCCATCGTTTTAATCAGATCTACTGGTGTTCCTTTTCTAGCTTCGTCAATTTCTATCCATCTTGGGGCTATATACTTCTCGCAGAATTCCTTAACACTGCTCCTAAACAATTCCTCTTCTTCTGAGAAACTGAAGTCCATGGTGACCCCGTGCTCTTTGTCGGGATTAATTAAATTTTTTTCCAAGTTAATAAGAGAGCACTTTGATCGGAATTTCCGGATGTAGCCTTTTTGAATTCAAAATTACATTATAATTGATAAAAAACCTCTTTTTCGTGAGAAAAGAGGTTTTTAAGGGAGTTTAATCACATAATGCTTCATATATGACGTTTTATGCTTTTGCTAAGGTCATCTATTCTGAGCTAGAATTCTGTAATGGAGGAGATTATGTCCTACCCAAGGAGCATTAAACTCCTCTACTTCTATGATCTCAAAGAAGGGGGTTATTAACCAATCTAGTTCCTCTCTGGGAATTCCATACTCCTTACTCTTCTCAGACAAAGTTTCTATAAACAAGTATCCTTTTGGTTTCAGCACTCTTGATAGCTCTGCTATGTATCTCCTCCTTGCCTTAACGAAGTTAATTGTGTTTATGTCTATGGCTGCATCGAAGAATTCGTTCCTGAACTCCATTTGAGATACGTCACCAACTTCAAACCAGATCTTTTCTAGTAATCCTTCCCTTTCAGCCCACTCTCTAGCCTTATCTATAGCAACAGCCGAGATGTCGAGACCATAGACCCTAAACCCTTGTTTCGCTAGATAAATACTGTTTCTTCCCTCTCCACAACCAGAGTCCAGTACAATGGCTTCTGACATCTCTTTGCTCTTTAAGAACTCTGCGAAGCGAACCACACCCGGTGAAGGAGCATGTCCCCACATAAGTTTACCCTTTTCCGCATAGAAATCCAGATACATTCTGTCGAATAGCGAGTCCAATGCCTCTCAGCGGAAATGTGTTTTGCATTAATAAAACTATTCCACCGTGATATCTCTTCCAAGGAATCGTTAAGACAATCCTGAGATTATCTTTTCTGTTTGAGTTCGTTTGATAAATGGCGAAATTTGTTGGTTTACCATTCACTTAATGAATTCTATAACCCATTTATTTGAAAGACTGTGCAAATTGCTCATATTTAGCGATTAGATCTTTGCTTATAGATGGATTTACTTTAGAAAGCGCTTTTTTTAAGTGCTCCATGGTAACTAAGCCTTCTCCAATTTTTCCTATTTTTTCTCTAATGGCCATGAGTTTAGCTTCTCTACAAACAGCAGCTATGTCTGCACCACTATATCCCTCTGAAAGCTGGGCTAATTCGTCTAAATCTAGTTCTGCTGTTGGAATGCCCCTTAAATGTACCCAGAAAATCTCTTTTCTTGCCTTTTCATTTGGAGGAGGGATGTATATAAGGTAATCAAATCTTGCAGGTCTTAAAAGTGCTGGATCCACTTCCCAGGGCCTGTTAGAGGCTGCAAGAACCACAACCCCTTTGAACTCCTTAATGCCATCCATGTTAGAAAGGAGTTCTCCTACAATACCTGGAAAGCCCTTTCCTCTGGCGGGAGCAATCTCATCGAGCTCATCAAGAAATATTATTGAGGGAACATTTTCTTTCGCCCTATAGAATGCTTCCTTGATCTTGCTTAAGGCTTTAGTTATGCCTTTACTCAGTACATCAGATCCTGTTAGATAAATGAAAGATACATCGAGTTCTTCAGCTGCTGCTTTAGACAACATCGTTTTTCCGCAGCCTGGTGGTCCAAATAGAAGGATCCCTTTTACGGGTTCCAGTCTATACTTTTCCATCAAATTAGGATGCTTCAGAGGGAGTTCTATGCTCTCTAAGAGTTTAGCTTTGGCTTCTTCAAGATCACCTATATCACTCCATGTGATCCTCTTTTCTTCCTTTTCCCTCCTTATCCTGCTTCTCTCATAATCTAGTTTGAACCTCTGGAAAGAATCTAGCATTTGCATGGATATGCTGGGCTTCATCGATCCTATCACTTTAAGAAAGTCTTCTTGAGATATCTTCCTCTTCTTGCCGGTTTTAATGGTCTCGAAGGCGACCATTCTGCTTACCTCTGAGCAAAGAGCTGATAAATCGGCTCCACTGAACCTTTCCGTGGCTTTTGCAAGGGATTCAAAGTTTACATCTTCAGCTAGAGGGAGATTAGTACATTTGGCCTTTAATATCTCGACTCTTGCCCTGAAATCGGGTGGAGGAACGTATATCAGTTTATCAAATCTTCCAGGTCTTAGAAGTGCTGGATCCAGAAGATCTGGCATGTTAGTTGCACCCACAACTACTATCCCTCCTTCAGATCTCATCCCGTCCATCTCGCTTAGCATCAGACTTAAGAGCCTAGGAGTCACATCATCAGACGAGTAGAGATCCCTTCTCTTCCCGATGGAGTCTAACTCATCTAAGAAAATTATACAAGGTTTCATGGCTCTGGCTCTTTCAAAAATAGCTAGCAGATTTCTCTCGCTTTCTCCATACCACTTGCTCAATATTTCTCCTAGTTTCACGTGAATAAAGGATAATCCAGTATTTTCAGCAAGCGTTCTCATTAGAAGAGTCTTTCCACATCCTGGTGGTCCAAATAGAAGGATCCCTTTGGCCATTTCAACCCCATATTCTCTTGCTAAATCGGATCTAATCAAAGGCCATATTATGGCTTCTGTTAGCTCTTGTTTTACTTCTCCATAATCTGCTACCCCTTTAAAGAGCTTTTCTGGATCCATTTCTTTAAGCGTTATCTTTTTTGCTTCTAGTATTTCTCTAATCCCTGCCGGACGTTTTTTGAGTGAAATTTCTGCTTTTTCAACAGCCTCTTTTCTCTTTAACAAAACTAGAGAGTACCTTATGCTCGTTAAGCCTATCGAAATTGGAAGTGTAATCAAAAAGAGGTTCAAGTAGCTTTTATCAAGAAAAACTAAGGATAATAGAGCTAGGCTGCCTCCAAGAGAACTTAGAAATGGGCGAGAAATCCCTTCTCTTTTTTCAGATAGATATCCAGAAATATAGCCCATGAGAGACCAGATAAGAATTATCAAATAGGGTTTCAAATCCTCGAGAAATATACGCGAAAGAGCTAAGTTGATCTGCCCAGATGTTTTAGGATCAATGCCGTTCTTTAGACCAAGTGCGATAGCATCTAAGAGAATTTTAGGTGTAAATGTTCTTATTGGTGGTTTAGAAGCTTCTAGAACTGGTAAATCTGCCATAATTGAGGGAAACAGACTTCTCATTGGATTTCCTAGCAATGCAGCTAATCCCAGACACATCAAGGAGGCCACAAGCCCCTGATTCCTCCCAGAATTCTTCCCAAATTCATATCCTCCAAAGATAACAAGCACAGGAGCCAAGAAGAAGAAAGGTGTTAGGCTGAAATAAACCGCGTCTAGAAGGATCAGAGCCTCCAATTTATAAGAAGCCACTCCTGCTAGTGCCAATCCCACAGCTAGAAGGTAGAAAAAGCCCAGTCCTCCGAATTGGTAGAAGACTGAAAACGAGGAAAGTAGCGCGGCTATTCCAAGAGCAAGGACTCCTCTTTTCAGCGACAACACTATCAAGATGGCAAATGCAGCCATCACTACGCTCTTTGGATAGAATGGAACTTCCGAAATGAAGCCATAAATGAGAGGAGCCGCAGCCAAGGCAAAAGGAAGATCAACATAGGCCAAAACCGAAGAATATGATGATCGTCCATTCATCCTAGGCAGCTCCTTCTTAAGTTTGAGGGAAAATCTTATCGTATTATTATTGCCATCTTGAGCTATAACCTCTTCCTTGGAATGGACCGCTTAATCTGAAACCATGTCTTATGACTTTTTCACAATATAAAATTGTCCTTGGAAAGGATCAAGCGTTCAGAGATTTTGAAGCATATTTACTTAGATTAACAGAAAACAAAGTTAAACTGAGTTAGGGATGCTGCGATCCCTGAGATAAGTCATCAATAGAGCGGAAGTAGCCCTGTTTGGATAGCAACGACTTCTGTTATATCTAAAACCTTCAGCTTGTTCCCTTTAAGTGATTGAGCACCCTCTCTCAAGCTAAGTTCACAGAAAGGACAGGCCGTGATAATGAATTCAGCTCCTGTTTCTGCTGCTTGTTTAGCTCTTTCAATTGAAACCTTGCCGCTAAGGTCTGAGTTCGACAGTTTTAGTAGACCGCCCCCTCCACAGCAGAAACTGTCTTCTTCTATTTTCTCCATTTCAACTAAGTCGGATCCAACGAGCTTCAAAACAATCCTTGGCTCTAAGTAAATGCCATCGTGTCTACCTATATCACAAGGATCGTGATATGTTGCCCTAATTCTTGGTGCAACAAGGTTTAGCCTGCGCTGGGAGCATAGCGAGTAAAGTAGCTCCGTAGAATGAATCACCTCAAAGCCGAGTTTTATTCCCAGCAGCTTGGTGTAGAAATGCTTGAACACCCTATAACACCCAGCGCACGTAAACACCACTTTTTTGGCTCCTTTAGCTCTTATCGCTTCAATGTTGTGTATTGCCATCTCTTTCAATCCCAAAATGTCTCCAGCTAACAGGAGAGGGTATCCACAACACCACTCCTCCTCTCCGAGGATCGTAAAGTCTTCACCCACTGCTTTTAGTATGTGAACCATAGCGTCTGGCACTCCAGAGAGGGCCCTAAAGAAAGAAGCATTGCAACCAATGAAGTACACGGTTTCAGCTTTGCCTTTCAGGATGTCATCTACCGTCACTTCAAAATACATAGGGGCAGCCTCTGGCCCAAGTTTATCTATCGCCTTTTTGTTCCTAGAAAGCCTAAACCTAACCCACCATAATCTCTCCTTGTTGTCTCTTCCAAGAGGATTGTGTACATTTCTAATGGTTCTAGAAAACTCTACTAGAGATTCTGGCATCCATGCAGCTTTTGCCATTAGCATTCTGAGCA
Source organism: Thermoproteota archaeon (assembly GCA_003661365.1). GTDB lineage: Archaea > Korarchaeota > Korarchaeia > Korarchaeales > Korarchaeaceae > QMVU01. The sequence goes on from QMVZ01000002.1 coordinate 28,108, forward strand.
TCAAATAAATAGAGTCTGTTTTTATGGCTAAAGGACAGTTCTTGCTACAATAACCGCAAAGTGCGCATTCCCAAATCATTTTCTCTAGAGATTGTCTTTCTATAATCGGGCTAAATATCCTGAAAATAGAAGATGTTTGGTTATATGCTCTATATATGCCTCTAAGCCTAGTACCTGGTATGTGAGCCTTCTCTCCTGACAAACTGTAAGTGGGGCAATTTGAAGTACAATTACTGCACGTAACACAGGTTTCAAGGGAAAGTATGAACTTTCCTGGGAGAGTAGAGAAATCAATTCCTCTTTCAGAAATTTTTTCCTTTGTCTCGGCTTTTTCAGCATATTCTATAAGGTTTGGAATAAACTCCTCTGCCATTTCCTCAATAGAACAGGATGCTACGTTCGGTATTGCGGATATAATGTGAATCAGCTTGCTAAAGGGTAAATACATTAGGAGAAGCTGAGCCGCCATAATGTGTATTAAGAAAGACGGTATGTTGGGAGTTTTCTCAATTCTTAAGATGATACCTGGCAAGAATCTTATTGTCATTGATTTAAGAGAATCTGGAGGCAGTAACCTCATAGCAGTACCAGAGGCCACAGTTAGCAGAACCAAAGCAGTTGCTATGTAATCTTCTGGTTCTGAATGCAGTCTGAGCGTTTTATTGATCACTCTATAAACCATTAGCCCTGCTAGAAGAATTGTGGATGCTATTCCGATATACAGGGGAAATGTCTCAACCAAAAAGCTAGTGATGTTTATGCTAATTCTCTCAAGACTTTCTTTAGACCAGACTCCAAATCCCCTTAGATGTCCAAACAAAATCATGAAAATAGCAGCATGAAAGCCAAGACTTTGGAACCAGAAGGCCTTTCTTTGTTTATAAATCTTAGAAAACAACAATAAATCTGAAATAGTTTTTTTCACAAAATAGGGGAACCATTTGAATGGAGAGCTGCTTGTTCTTATCCAGTTTCCAGCTCTAACCCATCTTTTTACCTTTAGAATAATTCCCCCTACAAAGAAGCTTAGTGTAACATATGGCAATACCTGTGCGACTAGCCAGAAGATGGTCTCCTTAGGAGTCACCGCCTTTGATTGAAACGAATTTATTAAAAATTAAACAACATTTCACGAAGTCTCTCTTTGCTAATGTATATGCTTGAAACCCTGTAGTTAGTAAACCCGGTTTTATTTCCAACAAAGGTAAGTTTTTGGAGACATATTTATGAAAGATTTTATTCTTTCTTCTGGTTCACCGATTGGTGATGTGAGTGGCAAGCGTCGAGGATTTCAAAGTGCCAGAGGGTTTGTATTACTCAAAGGGGAACATGTACGTTAAAGTAGAAGACGACATAGTAGTAGTCGGTTTGACGGATTATGGGCAGCATCTTGCTAAGAAAATCGTTTTCGTTGAGCTACCCCTTGTCGGCGATGAAGTATCTCAAGATGAGCCAATAGGTACTATTGAGAGTGGTAAATGGTCTGGGCCGATTGAGTCCCCCATCTCAGGGGAAGTTATAGAGGTAAATGATAGATTAGAGGATGAGCCAAGCCTTCTCAACGAAGATCCTTATGGAGAAGGGTGGATAGCTAAGATAAGGCCATCGAATTTGGAAGAAGAGTTGAAGAACTTGATGAATAAGGATCAGTACATTGAGTTCATCAGAGAAGATCTAAAGAAAAGATAATCTGCAATCTCACTCATGATTTCTGCCAACAATCTAATCCACCCCTTTCACTTCTTGTTTTTTGAAGCTCTTACTTTGATTTTTGGCCTTTTTTGATTTCTTATTGCTATGGAATAGTTGTTTCCCACAACATTTCTTTGTGTTCTTTGGTTATGTTTTTATCCACCGGATTCTTAGGAGAGTAAGGTGGTTAAGTGTCTGTAAAGGAGGGTAGCAAACTACTTGTCAGACAGATATCTGCTATAGTGATAACCTTCGTACTATTGTGGTTGTTCATGAGGGTTTACATAATAGACAGCATCGTAATCCCATTAGTTGGCATAACTGTCTCAGACGTGATTGTGGTTCTGCTAGCCCTCATTATGGCTGGACTCATCAAGGGCTTGGGAAGACCTCTTTCAATGATATATGAAGAAAGCCTTCCAGAGAGGGCACAAGTAGTATCAGATATTACAGATCACATACTAAACCTAGTTGACTTGTCTGTACTTTACATTTATCTCAGAAACATGCTTGTAAGAATCCTAGAAATCTATATAGGCCAAGCAGCTAATCCTGAGATAATTTATGATGTGATATTCCTTATAGTTGGACTTCTAATGGTTTACAGCATAATAAAAATCCTTACAAGGTAATTTGTAGTGCCTCTCCTCACAAAAACTTAATAGATGTTACTTTTGGTTTCTTTGATGCCGGAAAAGTGGAGGTTGTTGGATCTAGGAGCTTTGAACGGATACGCCATCCAATCAGTATATGAATCAGTGGCTAAATCCGTAGGGGAGGGAAAATCACCTAATACGCTCATTCTCTGTTATCCTTCAGATCCTTACGTATGTATAGGCGTCCATCAGATCGTTTTCAAAGAGGTAGACGTGGAATATTGCACAACTCATGGAATACCAATAGTAAGGAGAAGGCAGGGAGGGGGAGCAGTCTATCTAGACGATGGCCAACAGTTCTATCATCTAATCATGAAAAGCAAAGGAATGATGGATGTAGAAGGATTCTACAGGAAATACCTCCAGCCTACCGTTTATGTATATAGGAGATACGGGCTTAACGCCGAATACAGACCCATAAATGACGTGGTGGTAAACGGTAAAAAGGCATCAGGAAATGCTGCAGAAACTATTGGCGGGGCGGACATATTAATTGGGAACGTTATAATGGACATAGATCCAAGGAAGCTAGTTAGCGTACTCAGAGTTCCGGATGAGAAGTTCAGAGACAAGTTAGCATCCTCTATGGAGCTGTGGCTTACTTCATTGAAAAAAGAACTTGGGTACGTACCTCCTAGAGAGGAAGTTAAGGAATACCTCATAGAAGGTTATGAGAAGACCCTAAAGATAGAATTAGAGCCTGGAAGTCTTACTGAAGATGAAAAGGAGGAATGGGCAAAGCTGATTGAGGAATTCAGATCTGATAGATGGACGTATAAGAAGGAGTTCGAACATGAAAGGCTTTTAGAAATCATAACCGGAAAGTGCACTAAGGTTTCTGAGGATGTGCAGGTTTGCGAAGCAACTTACAAGGCAGAAAAACTCCTTAGGATCATAATAGAGGTTTCGAAGGGCAAAATAACTGATGTGGTTATCTCTGGAGACTTCTTCATGGAACCTTACACTGCATTGAGGCTTCTAGAGGAAGAGCTCGTCGGAGCTAAACTCGAAAGAGATGAGCTCTCAAAAAAGGTAAAATCCTTCTTCGAGAAGGCTGGAGTAAGGTTGGTGGGAGCTAAACCAGAGGACTTGGTTGAAGCACTAATGAAAGCTAGCGAGAGACCTCACCTATAAGATCCGTGCTTAGATCTGTTGTATGTTGATAGAAATGCTGCAGCAAATCTGTTAGCGTGTTTTTCGGTTCCTCTGTGCTTACCAAGCATGATCCTGATGTGATGGTAAAACTCATGTAAAATTATGTAGGGGTTGGTGTAGAAATCCCCGTCAGCCAGATAGATAGTCTTATCTTTAGCTGAGTATACAGCAAGTGCCTTAGAGTGACCTTTGACGTGCTTTACCTTTATCTTTGGTTTGTCCACTTCAAATTCAGTTGCGAGCGTGCTCAGGGCTTTTTCTGTCTTTCCTTCTAAAATCAGCCTTACGATCTCAGCCCTGAACTTTTCGTCCATTTTGAATTCTCCAGCCGATTTATTGAACCCCTTCAGCTCAATTCATATAATAAAAATACCTTGGAGTGAAAGATTTGAGCTTCTATCATATATTGAATTGCCTTTCATAGTTTGAGCTGTTCAAAGTACCTTTAATCGTTAGTTTTAGGTAGAAATATCTTGTTAATGAATCTGATAAGTTCGGGCCCAACAATTGAAAAAAGAGCGGCGTTAGAAAGTTCATGAACTAAGGCAAAGGGAATTCCAGCTAGAAGAGCTATTGTTAGGGGGATCTTAAACGTCAGCGCAAAGACAGCGTTGGTGAGGAAATCATAAGTGAGGGTGCAGAGCAAACCTAGCAGGGCTAACTCAGCTCTACCTGCTTGGGAGGATTTTCTCCTTAAAATCCCCCCAAGATCCCATAAATTGTTTCGGCTAATGCGGTTGCTATCAAGATCGTGGGAACCCAGCCATAAGGGTTGAGAAAACCATATACAATCCAGCTGAGAGCGCCAACTATTGCACCGTCCAATGGTCCAGCTATGAGACCAGCAACAAAGACCAGCAAGTCCATGAATTTGACATTTGGTATCCAAACAAGAGCATAATTAGACGAAACGGAGAGTGCCACTAGGATAGCGATCAATGACACCCTTATAGAAGGGGTTAGGGTTTTGGAAGCGGACTTTGTGAAGTATCCTCGTAGTACCAAAGCAATACCTCCTTATCGCTTACTACGTACTTATCTGCAGCTACTGGCCCCTCTTGCCAACCACCCCAGTCAGTCCATATCCACCACATCCAGTAGAAGGGATGCTCGTTCTTCACCCCATTTATTGATTCCACAAGAACTCCCATCCCAGGATATGCGGTGTAGTTAACATCTGCTACGAGCGCAGTTACATCAAATAAGGTTGAGCCTGCTGGAACTTGTGTCCCATTGTACCATTTTATGGTACCGTTCCAGAACTTTATTCCCAAGTTTACTTCGATTTTCTCTTTGGATAGTGCTTTTTTAACCTCTTTTAATTGATAAAAGGAATATACTGCTAACATACTTGAAGAAATAGCCCATATTACCAACAAAATGCTAAGCAGAGATATCCTGTTTATTGGATGGATCATCCATCCAATATGCTTTAAAGTTTTCCTCGATCACAAAGACTTGTAGAGAATGGAAGAATTTTCTAAAGTACTCAAACAACTCAATGATTTTCTAGATTCTATCAAACCCGGGGTAGGTCCTTCTCCCAAGTTTACAGCATCTCACGCCATCATGTGTCTGTACATAATAGCAGAGAAACAACCTATTGGAAGAAAGAAACTATCAGCAGAACTTGGGATTGGTGAAGGAAGCGCGAGAAGCTTGTTAGCTCGGCTAAAACGTCTAGGATTATTGGATATCTCCAAAAAAGGTCTTATGCTCAATAAACAGGGAGAAGAATTCCTCAAGAGGCTCAGCCTTTTGATAAGTCCTCCGAAACGCGTTTCAGCTGAAAAAATAGCCATTAGCCGAATATCGACAGCCATCTTAGTTCGAGGTGTTGCTGAGAAAGTAGGCAATGGTATGAGAGTTAGAGATGCGGCAGTAAGTCAGGGAGCATCTGGTGCAACCACCCTAATCTTCATGGGAGGAAAGCTTCAGATACCTGGTGTGAGTCAAGACGCCGAGACCGACTTTCCAGAGGAAGTTGGAAGCCTAGTTGAAGAACTCAAGCCTAGAGAGGGCGATGCCATCATACTAGGAACCGCAGAGAGGTGGAGAGACGCTGAGCTTGGAGCTATAGCCGGCGCTCTCTCCTTGCTAGGAGTTGGCTGGTAGGCGAGAGGATGACCTCTTGAAGAAGTGGTTTGAAGAGCTTGTAATAAACCCAAATCCTGTTATCAGTTCCCTCTGTTACTCGATTTTAAGGATAGAGCCTTACTCTACCTGCCCTCATGCCTGTACATACTGCTTTAGGAGGTGGGCAGCTGAGACTAGGAAGAACTTGATCAATACCGGGCAGATCAAGGCTTTTCGTAGAATAGCTGACTTCATAGCAGCTAGAGGGATTAAGACAATACCTTTTAGGATCTCAACGCTGTGCGATCCCTTTTCTGAACCAGAGAGGCGTTTTAAAATGACCCTTAAGCTTCTTAGAGTTGCAAGGAACAAGAGAATCCGCATAATCCTGTCAACGAAGTCAAACTTGGTAGTAGAAGATCCTTGGATATATGAGATAGAGCAGCTCTCCCAAATGGGCCTGGTAGCAGTACAATTTACCTTGATAACTCTTGAGGAATCTCTTTCCAAAAAATTGGAGCCAATGGCACCTTTACCCTCAGAGAGGTTAGATGCTATGGAAAGACTTCACAAAAAAGGAGTTCCCATAATTTTGAGGCTTCAACCCATAATACCTGGCTTGAACGATTCTTCAAATTCATTACTAGAGGTTATTATGGAAGCAAAGGCCTCTGGAGCTGAAAGAGTCATAATTGAGTGTCTAAGAGTCAAAATAGGTGATTCTTTCTCCAGAGAAATAGGGTTAGATGAAAACTGCTTGGTTCCCTATTACGGATCCAAGCACTTGTTAGGCGTTGATTTCCCACATATGAAAAGGATATCAGAATCAGTTCGTACTATAGTTGATGCCTGCGGAATGTCATTTTCCGGATATAAGGAAACTCTATTTCCCCTTTACACGGCTGAGAACTGCTGCGGAATTGATCTACTAAAGAACGCTTGTATTAGAATAACTCTTAGAGAGATCTTCGGGAAGGCAAAGGGAATAGAAGATTTAGAGGGCCTGCTGGCTGAGCTAAGTAGAGATGAGAGGTTCATCGAATCCCATCTGGATGATTTGCCTAGGCCGATAGCCAGAAAGATAAGAGCTCATCAGAAGGTTCTGAAAAGGACTATTGGCTCAGAAACAACGCGAAGTCATTTCTTTCCAATATTACAAAGTTAAAAGCGGTTAATTTCGTCTGAGAATAATTTTTACGGTAAAAATCTAGCCTGTCGAGACTTAAAATGTAATAACCATACCTGACTTAGTTCTGTGAACAACGTCTCCAAAAGCAGATTTGAATTGTTTTATTGCTTTTTCTCCAGTACAATGACCTATGTAGAACTCTTTAACCCCTAGTTTAGCCAGCTCCTCTATTGTTCTTGCAACCCTCTTCTCGCTAACGACCATTAAATGAAGTCCTCCTATTAGTGCCCTAACCTTTGGAACTCCTGTCACAGACATTGCGTGCTTAACTGTGTTCACAACTCCCCTATGAGAGCATCCGTTTACTACAATCAATTCCTCTCTCAAATTAATTATCAGAGATAACTCCTCTTCCATTTCATCTTGAACCATTTGTGGAAGAATCCTATATTTGGGGGGAGGAGCTTCAAATTCTGTCACCAAGGGGATTTTCCCTGATAGAAATATTCCTGGTGCAATCTCTATAGGTATCCAGATAGGAGTTAGCATTCCTTTTAGTTCTACGATTTTCCTTTTGAGAAACGGCATCCATGTGGTGTGTCTTAGGTATGGATCTACAGCTATGCTCTGTTCGAAGAACTTTTGCCCGTGTAGTATGGGAATCCAGTTATCCCTAGCCCTTAAGACCTCTAAGAGACCTCCAGTGTGATCCCAATGCTTGTGAGAGAGGACAATATACGAGACCTTAGATAAATCTAAATTCATCTTTTTCGCATTAGATAGAACCTTCTCCCCGGTAATCGACGTGTCAAATAAGATACTTAGGTCCTTTTTTGGGTAATGGGCTCTAACTAGTAGAGAGAGACCCTTTTCCTTTTGTAATTCTTTAGATTCAGCCTCATCATCCACAAGTATGAATATATCAACCCCCTGTAGCTTAGGTTGTGAGGACACATTAATCGGACTCATAGGTAAAATTTTAACCCATCGCTTCGGTCACTGTCAATTGTGAGACTAAGAGGCAAAGGAAGTGTCTGTATGATGCCAGAGAAAGGAGAAAAATTTCTTATAGTTGCCTCAGGATCCACCAATCCTGTTAAGAGGGAAGCTACAGAAAGGGCTTTCAGAAGGGCTTTCGGGAAAGTTAAGGTAATTTCTGTTGAAGTAAGCTCAGGGGTACCTCCTCAGCCAGTTGGAGAGCAAGCCATGATAGGTGCTTTTAACAGGGCTTCAAGGGCATTAGAG
>QMVZ01000003.1 GCA_003661365.1 Thermoproteota archaeon
AAGAACCGATGGATGTCAGGGTAGTTGAAATAATGATTCATAAAGAACAAATGACTACAAGACCCCTTAAGATGCCAGAGGACACTTACTCTTGGCTAAAGACAGAAATAAGAAGGGTAAACATGATGAAGGACTCAGATCCTCTCGAAATAAGGCGATTAACATCCAATCTTTTTGATTTAAGCTCAGCAAGGTTGAGAAAAATAGTCAGATATCTCTTGCTTTCTCATGTTGATGATATGGAGTGGAGAATTCTTGAGCATCTTACTCCTGAGGAGAGGGTATTATATCTAGTCCTTAAGGGAATTATAGATAAGTGGAGGAAGGATCTGAGGGAGGAGAAGTAGGTAAAAATGAGTCTTGTAAGCTCTCCTTCTATTCCAACGGACATCAAGAGTTTAAAGGCCATTTACAAGAGATTCCTAGAGGAATACAAAGACAAATCCGGAGAAGCCAAGTACAGGCGTGCCATCGATGAGATGATAGCTAATGGACGGCGATCTCTTATAATTGATTACCACGACCTGTTTGGTTACCCCCTGACAAGAGAACTAGCAAGAGATTTGCATTTTAATCCTGAGAAGCACATAGAGGCCGCGTCTCAAGCTATTAAGGAAATTGTACTGACGTTAGTTGGAGACCTCGATTCCCCAGAAGTTACTTTCGTGAAATATCCCTTTCACGCAAGATTTGATAATCTTCCTGAGACCACTAGCATAAGGGAGCTGCACTCTCAAGTCCTTAATAGATTCGTTCAAATAAAGGGGATCGTAATAAGAGTTTCTGAGATATTTGCCAGGATTTCGAAAGCAGCTTATCGATGCAAAAGCTGCGATGAGATGATCTTGATCGACCTCATGAAAGGAGAGCAAGACATTCCAAAAGTATGTCCTAATTGTGGAGGAAGGCTTCTCTTTGATGAAGGGAATAGCGAGTACATCAATTGGCAACATATAAGGATACAAGAACTCCCGGAAGACCTACCACCTGGAGCCATGCCTAAGCACATCGAGGCAGAGCTTTGGGACGATTTAGTGGACAAAGTAAAGCCAGGAGATCAGATAATTGCAACGGGGGTCATTAAACTCCAACCTGCTTCAGGTTCTAGAAGGATCTCCACGAGACCCGTGTTAATTTACAAGAGGTACTTGGACCTCAACAATATCAAGGTCCCGTCAAAGGTTTACGAGAAGGTGGATATATCGCCCGAGGACGAGAAGATTATTCTGAACCTAGCAAAGGATCCGAACATTGAAGAAAAGCTACTAAACTCAATAGCGCCCGCAATTTACGGATGGAGACATATAAAGAAAGCAATCGTCTTAGCACTTTTTGGAGGCAACCCCCTTGTCCTTCCAGATGGGACGAAAATAAGAGGCGAGTTACACCTTTTGTTGGTAGGGGACCCTGGAGTCGCTAAGTGTGTGTCTGGGGATACCCTTGTATTTGTTGATGGAGAATTTTGCAGGATTGCTGATTTGGCTGAAGAATTATTGAAAAAGGGAAACAAAAGATTAGAAGACGGATATGCTGCAGAGGGCAATTTTAAAGTCCTTTCTATGACAAAGGATATGAAGATAGAGGAGAAAAAATGCGCAGGAATCGCAAAGAGAAAGGCTCCAGGTACTTTACTCGAAATAAAGACCGAGAGGGGACTTTCTATAAAAGTTACCCCAACTCATCCGTTTTTGACGATAGACAAGAATGGACGGCCCCAATATGTGAAAGCAGAAGATCTGTTAATGGGATCTTATGTGGCTACTCTAGGACTTTTTGAGACTAAGCACAACCGCGATCCTCCCAAATGTTCTTTGAAAGTTGACCACGAACTAATGGAGATTTTAGGCTTCCTTTTGGGAAAGGCACAGTTTAGAAAGAGAAAATCCACAGTCCTAGTTACTGTTCAAGCAAATGAAAGGTGTATAAACAGATTTACAAAACTAGTTAAGGGCTGTTTAAAGGCTAGAGGAGTCCGTGTGTATGAAACTAGGGGGAAAAATAAGAAAATTGGGTTCTATATTTCCAAAGGCGTGTATGAAGACATGCTTTCGTTAATTCCGTCATTACAAGACAAGAAGATAGCCAGAAAGCTGCCATCATGGCTAATCTATTCTCATAAAGATCTTGTACTGCCTTTTATCAAAGGATATGTTGCTTCTTCAGCCAATTTTTCCGAAAAACTCAAGAAATTATGGTTTTACACGTATAATCAGGGGTTAACGCATCAGGTTAGGCTTATTCTCTTGAAGTTAGGAATAGCTCCAGATGTTGAGGTAAATAGGACGTGTAAGATAATTCTAAAGGGAGGTCCTCTTAAGCAATTTATAGGTTTAGTAGAAGAAGACTTTCCATTTTTCAATGGTTATGATTCAAAGATTGCAGGACCTAACAGCAAGCAAGCGAGACAAAGCCTTGGAGTTCCTCGCATAGGAAAGCTTGTAAAGAAGATTCGTGAAGAAATGAAAATTCCTAGGTCAACCCTTGCATCTCTCACAGGAATCAAGCCTTATTTGCTTAGAAGATATGAACTTGGCATTTCAAGGGTTCCAAAAGAGCATCTAAGCAAGATCTCTAAGGCACTCAGGAAGGAGTTAAAGAGGAGATCCTCCACTTTCAGAAAGGCCGAAGTTGCCTCCATAAGAAAAGATCTCGGCCTTTTAGACTTCATTTCTGAGTCTACGGTGGATTGGGAAAGGGTAGTTGAGATAAAGAAGATAAGGAGGCATGAAGGCTGGGTATATGATATAGAGGTCCCTGGAACGAGAAACTTTGTAGCAAACGGATTTATTGTCCACAACAGCCAGTTCTTGAAGTATGCCGCAGAAGTTTCCCCAAGGGGATTATATACGACTGGAAAAGGCTCCACTGCTGCTGGTTTGACTGCTGCTGTGATTAGAGAACCTGCAACAGGGGGTTGGACGCTGGAGGCAGGGGCTCTCGTGATTGCAGATGGTGGAATCGCTTGCATAGACGAGTTCGATAAGATGAACGAAGATGATAGAAGAGCTATTCATGAAGCGATGGAACAGCAGTCATATCATCCCTCAACTGAAATACAGTTCGCAGATGGAACCAAAAAACGGATTGGACAGTTTGTAGATGAACTCATGGAAAAGCATCCAGAAAAAGTCATTGACGGCATAAACTGTCAGATTTTGCCTCTAGATCAAGAAATTGAAGTTTTCACAGTTGATCTTAGGACATTTGAGATAAAGAGATCGAGAATTGATAGGGTAAGTAGGCACTTGGCTCCTTCATATTTTGTTAAGCTGAAGTTTTCGAATGGTAGAGAGGTAATTGTAACGCCAGAACATCCTGTTTTTGTTTATGATGAGGGTACTTTGATAACCAAGCCGGCTATCGAAGTTGAAAGCGGTGAGTCAACATTAGGCGTTCAAAGGCTTCCTGAGTTTTGTACATTATTCTCTAGAGATTGTAATAAGATTGAGGAACTTGTTATGAAGGATGGTGGCTTCAATCTGCTAACCATAGAAAGCGTAGAGGTCGTGCCAAACAAAGGAGATCTTTCGACGAAATGGGTCTACGATGTCACAGTAGAACCGACTCATAACTTTGTTTCACATGGTGTTGTTCTACATAACACGGTATCTATAGCAAAAGCTGGAATAGTTGCGACGCTAAACGCGAGGACAACAATTATAGCTGCCGCAAATCCGAAAAGAGGTCGCTATGACGCAGATTTATCTGTTGCAGAGAACATCAACTTGCCTCCAACGATCTTATCGCGTTTCGATTTGATTTTCGTAATTAGAGACATTCCTGATGTAACTCTGGACGAGAAAATAGCAGACCACATCCTCGCCCTTAGAGCTGGAACAGGAAAAGAAGCTCAGCCCCCAATTCCCCCAGATCTTCTAGAAAAGTACATTGCTTATGCAAGGAAGAGAATCAGACCGGTAATGTCTGAAAAAGCTGCGGAGTTAATCAAACAGTTTTACCTTGAAATGAGAAAGATGAGCATGAAGAAGGAGCAAGAGATGGCTTTTGAATCTGTTGCAATCACTCCGAGACAATTAGAAGCCTTGATCAGGCTTAGCGAAGCCAGAGCAAAGATGTTTTTGAGGAGAGAAGTTACCGAGGAAGACGCAAAGGAAGCCATCGAACTCATGAAGATAATGCTGAGCACAGTTGGATACGATGTTGTCAGCGGTAGATACGACATATATGGTGTTATGGCTGGTAAGTACATATCTGAAGCAGAAAGACGTGCTAAAGAGATTGAGTTCTTAAGGGAAATGGAAGAAGATAGGAAAGGCCCTGTTCCGAAGGTAGAGTTCATTCAGGAGATATCTAGGTTGCTAGGTATAAAGGAGGAAATCATTGAGAAGGATCTCAGAGTTCTTAGGGAAGAAGGTCATATATATGAACCTAGACCCGGATACCTTTCCTTAGTAAGGTGAATTGATTGCTGCTTGAACAGGCTCCGCTCCCAGAAAACATCAAGACCGCACTAAAGGGATGGGGTATTACCAAGCTCTTTCCTCCTCAGCAAGAAATCATAAAAAAGGGACTTGTTTCGTCAGGAAATTTCGTTTTGGCGGCTCCTACTGCAAGCGGCAAGACTTTGGCAGCCGAGCTAGCTATGCTCAACGAGCTGTTCAATGGAGGGAAAATAGTTTATGTCGTGCCTCTAAGGGCCCTGGCTTCGGAGAAATTCTCAAGCTTTTATCCTAGATATAAGGCTCTTGGATTTTCTGTTAGAATAAGTGTTGGAGACTATGATTCATCTGAAGAGCCTTTGCGAAAAGATGACTTGATCATAACCACTTATGAGAAGTTTGATTCAATACTTAGGCACCGAGCTTCATGGATCGGGGATATTAGCGCAATCATCTTTGATGAGATACATTATGTGGCTGATGAAGGTAGAGGTCCAGCTATCGAGATGACTGTAGCTAAATTCATGGATTTAAACGAGACATGTAGACGAATAGCGCTTAGTGCAACCATTCAAAACATAGATCAAATAGCTGAGTGGTTGGAAGCTCAACCAATCGTAGTAGATTGGAGACCGGTCCCCTTAAGATATGGTGTTTTCTACAAAGGAGAAATAGTATTCCAGGATGGCAGGCGCCAAACGTTACATGATGGTGGGGACTTGTCTGATCTAATTTTGGATTGTTTGGATGGGGGGCAGGTTCTGATCTTTTACATGAGAAGGAAAGCAGCGGTTAGCGGAGCTAAGAAAATAGCTAGGATATTCAAGAAATACGATGTTAAAATAGACAGGGAGGTCCTTTCTGAAAAGGCAGAGGAACTCGTTGAAGATGAGCCTTCATCGCATCTTGCCAGAGAATTGGCAAGCGTTCTAAGGGAAGGGGTTGCGTTTCACCACGCAGGTCTCTCTCACAGAATGAGGACCATAGTGGAGGATTTGTTCAGGAGAAGATTTCTTCTAGCGCTTACGGCTACTCCAACTCTGGCAGCAGGCGTAAATCTGCCTGCTAGAAGGGTTGTTATCGCTTCTTACATGCGTTATGATAGTATGGCTGGATATTCAAGGCCAATCTCCACGATGGAGTTCAAACAAATGGCAGGTAGGGCTGGAAGGCCAGATTACGATGAGGTAGGGGAGGCACTTATCATTGCTCGATCTAAAGCAGAAACACAGAAGTTGTTTGAAAAATACCTATTTGCAGCCCCCGAACCAATATCCTCAAGCCTTCACAGCATAACGAAGTTAAGAGCTCAGATTTTATCTTTAGTAGCTTTAAAGGAGCCTACAAACGAAAAGGAGATAGAAGAGGTCCTTAACAAAACTCTGTTTTCCATACAAGGAGGAAGAAGGCTAATAATGAGGATTATTGACCCTATATTGGAGTTCTTACAGAAAAATGGGATGATTGAGAGAGTTGGAGGAGCATTGCTTGCCACAAAACTTGGGAAAAGAGTTTCTCAGCTTTACATAGATCCGATGAGCGCCATTATGATGGTAGAAGCCATGGAGCCTGCTAATAGACTTTTGAAGAGGTCAATACATGACCTGGAATTGTCTGTCTTGCAGTTTATTGGAATGCTACCAGATATGCCTAAGATAGGTCTAAGGAGGACAGAGTATGATAAAATCGGTATGATAATGGACGAATTAGAGTATCTTATTCCTCTTGCAGAGGCTCCTCTTGCATCATCGTATGAGTTACTTCAAACGATAAAGCTCGCGTTAACGCTAAGGGCTTGGATAAGTGAGATGTCTATGGGTGAGATTGAGTACAAATTTAGAGTTGAGCCTGGTGATCTTCATAATGTCGTTCAAAACGCCGTATGGTTAGTATATTCGTTCTCTGAGATAGCAAGGCTGTTTCAAAAAAGAGAACTTTACAGATATCTTGAGAGGCTTATGGATAGGGTGAGATATGGGGTGAAGGATGAGTTGTTGGATATTGTGAGGATTCCCGGTATTGGTAGGAGAAGAGGCCGTATCTTGTATAATGCGGGATACACCTCCCCTGTTGAGATAGCACGCGCAGATGTGGCCGAGTTGGCGAGGCTTCCAGGTATTGGAGAGAAGATTGCCAGTAAGATAGTTCAGCTAGCTAGGGAGATGAACTAAATGCCCGTTCATCCTATTGAATATAGATATGGTTCAAAAGAGATGAGGGAGATTTTCGAGATATCTACAAAGTACAAGCTTATGGCAGAGGTAGAGGCGGCTCTTGCTAAGGCAGAAGCCCAGGTGGGACTTATACCTAAGGAAGCTGCTGAACATATAGTTAAAGCTGTAAGGGATGGTAGAATTCGGCCAGAGCGGATATTTGAGTTAGAGAAGGTCACTCAGCACGAAACCATGGCACTCGTTCTAACTATAGCAGAACAAGCTGGCCCTTATGGGGAATACGTGCACTTCGGTGCTACGTCCAACGATATATTAGATACGGCTCTAGCACTTCAACTAAAGCAGGCGATAACCTTAGTGAAACATAGACTCATTTCTTTAACAAGATCTATTATCGAGAGAGGGAGAGAAGCCCTAAATTTAATTTGTTTAGGCAGAACTCATGGAATAGCTGCTCTTCCAATGCCATTCGGGTTTAAACTTGCGGTCTGGGCTAGTATTATGAAAAATAACCTAGAAAGACTCAATTCAGTTGAATCTAGAGTTGTTAGGGGTAAGATGAGTGGAGCTATAGGAACGATGGCTTCTTTTTATGGTAAGGGCAGGGAAATTCAGTCACTCGTTATGCAAGAGCTGGGTTTGAGAGAAGCAGATATTTCAACTCAAATTGTACCGAGGGATTCGCTTGCTGAGTTAATATCCACACTGGCTCTGATCTCTTCAACACTTGAACTAATTGCCAATGAGATAAGAAATCTGCAAAGGACTGAGATCGCAGAAGTAGAGGAGCCGTTCAAAGAGAGAAAGCAAGTTGGTTCTAGCACAATGCCTCACAAGCGAAATCCCATAAGAAGCGAAAAGGTTTGCGGGCTAGCTAGAATAATGAGGGGTTTAGCTGTGGCTGCTTTTGAAAACGTAGTTCTTGAGCACGAAAGAGATCTCACAAACAGTTCTGTTGAACGAATAATGATTCCAGAAGCATTCCTCATTGTAGATGAGCAACTTAGATCGTTGGAATATGTCGTCAAGAACATGGTTCTAAAGGAAGAAGCGATGAAAGAGAACCTCAAGAGGGCGGGAGATCTCATAATGGCCGAAAGGGTGATGCTCGAACTGGCCAGGCGTCAAATGGGACGTCAAAAAGCCCACGAATTAATAAGAAACCTTTCAATGAGAGCCATGAAAGAAAGGAAGAGCTTTTTAGATCTACTCTCCCAAGAACCACTTGTTCTTGAGAAGATTTCTAAAGATGAAATTAGCTCTCTCTTAGATCCTGCTACCTACCTAGGAGAATCTAAAGAAGTGGCAGAGAAGATATTCAAGAGTACTGAGGAGTTTTTAGACTCTATAACTACGTAATTTGACTTTGTTGACCGTCGCTATCGATTATCTTTCTCATAATGATGATGAACCCCGTATGCCCTATCATCCATGGCTTTGGCCTAGTTCTCCTCTCATCTACCTCGTATTCTCTAAGTAACACCTCATACACCTCTGCTACCCCGAAGCCATTGTCTTTAGCTGATAGAACAACCTTCCTCATCTGTTCGTATGAGGGAACAAAACAGCAGATCGTTCCTCCGGGCTTTAAAGCTAAATGAGCTTGTTCGAAGACGTCCCAAGGATTACCAATGTCCAGAAATATGGCGTCTACTTCTTTCTCGTCAAGATCTCTTATGTCTTTGTTTTTCAGGACTACATTCTTGACCCCAAATCTCTTTAAGTTCCTTGAAGCGAGTTTTAGAAAGTCTTTGTTTGTTTCATAACTAACGACTAAACCACTTTCCCCAACAGCAAATGAAAGACAGAGAGTTAGAGATCCAGAACCCGTTCCTCCTTCAACAACTAAGGATCCTGGTGAGATGCCAGACTTAATTATCATGAAGGCGGCGTCCTTAGGATAAATTATCTGAGTCCTCCTAGGTATTTGCTCCATTAGATCTGAAAGTGTAGGTTTTAGAACTAGAATGCTACCTCCTGTTGAGGTTTTGATTGAACTTCCCCACTCAAGTCCAATCACATCATCGTGACATATAGTCCCTAAATGGGTGTGGAAATACTCCCCTCTTCTCACTCGCCTTATAACTTTTCTCAATTCTCTTTTTCCTTTGTATATGAAAAGTACTAGATCGCCTTCTTTTATTGTCATCTATGGATCATGTATGTGCGAGTAAATAATCATTGAAAAATTCGACTTGAGACGTATTCTATTTACGCACTCACCATCACTTCAGATTCAATACTAACCGTTTCCTTATGTTCAAATAAAGATCTGTGGGTTCTTTCAAGGCTTAGGTTTCTTTTTTGGAGTTGCTTAAGGCATGTTAACTTTTAAGATAATGTTGATACATATATCTCAACAAGGGTTCCCGGCGCCCCCGGGCGATCCCCTAGGAGGGGGGTTCCTAGGTAACCCAAGATGAAGGGGGAAGGCCTTGCAGAATCATAAATTACTGAATGCCCATATAAGGATTCTAAGGAAGTTAGAGAAGGCCGGCGAGGACGGTGTTGTGGCTTCAGAACTAGTTCCAGAGAGGTCCTATAGGGAGTTCGTTCTTAGGTATCTTTGTATTCATGGATTAATTGAAAGACAGAAGCGATTTCGAGGTGAAAGGGTTTTCATAACCGAGAAGGGCCTTTCACTGATTTACAAATTCAACAACGGGCACGAGGAACTCCCTGACTAATCTCCCCTCTCCTTTTTTTAGTAATAATCTCCTTCTTTAATGAAGAGGGTCAAAAGATGAAGGAAATTGGCTTTTTTTCAATACGAGCCAGAGACGCATCTGCAAGGCTAGGCACACTTGAAACCAAGAGCGGCGTCCTAGAGCTACCCGCTTTCTTTCCTGTCTATAACCCAAACAAGCCCATAATACCGGCAGAAGAGATCCTAAGCGATTTCAAAATAAAACAGATAATAACGAACTCTTACATAATATATAGAAACCCGGATTTGAGATCAATGGTGCTTGACCGTGGTTTACACGCTACTTTAGGTTTTGATGGGATAATAATGACTGATTCAGGAGCATATCAGCTGTACAAATATGGAGAGGTGGAGGTTTCCAACATCGATATAGTTAGGTTTCAGCATCAGATTGGTTCTGATATTGGAAGCATAATAGATGTTCCTATGGCGGCTCATATATCCTATCAACAAGCCAAAGAAGGGGTTAAAAAGACTATTGAAAATGCTAGGGAGCTAGATAAGATCAAAAATGAGCTAGAGGGGACAATTTGGCTTGGAACAGTTCAGGGCGCAAGATTTCAGGACCTGCTAGCTCGATGCGCAAGAGAGATCTCTTCTCTGTGTTTTGGATATTTCGGTGCAGGTTCGCTAAAAGTCGCTTTGGAAAGGTATGAGTACAATGTTCAAGTAGAATATCTACTTCGTGTTAGAGAGCTTTTACCTGCCGGAAAGCCCCTCCATTTTTGGGGGATAGGACATCCGTCCACGTTTGCCTTTTTTGTTGCTTTGGGTGCAGATAGTTTTGATTCTGCTGCCTATGCCTTGTTTGCCGAGGATGGAAGGTATATGACCATTGAGGGAACCATGTACCTTGAGGATCTCGAAGAGTTCCCATGCAACTGCCCTGAATGCATAAAATACAATCCAGAGGAAGTTAGGTCCTTAACTAAAGACAAAAAAGTGCGTTTTTTGGCAAGACACAATCTTTACGTTTGCGTTGGGGAGATTAGGAAGATTAGAGAGGCTATTAGAGGAGGATGGTTGTGGGAACTCGTCCAAATGAGAGCTAGATCTCATCCAAGCCTTTTAGAGGCCCTAAAATTTGCATTAAAGCATTTCAAAAGCGAATTAGAGAAGAGAGAGCCGTTTTCTAAGAAATCTGGTATCTTTTACTCCGGTGAAGAGACTATGGATCGTCCGGAGGTTAGTAGGGCAAAGAAAATGTTGCGAAGGGTGACTGAAGCTAGACGTTTCTTTTCAACACACCTTTACGGCCAAGTACCAATTGGATTGAGGTACACCTATCCTTTTGGTCAAACACATGTTCCTGGTGAGGCCGAGCCTAAGGAAGAACCCAGCGATGAAGAGTTGCTGTCCCATTTGCTCCAATATCAGTTCGGTCCTGAGGCTAGAGACGCCTTTGAGAGCCCTAGAATTGTAAGGTCCAAAAGGACAGGCATGCCAAGACAGGTCTTTGATGGAGAAGAGAGGGTTGGCATGATAAGACACTATGATGGCATGTTCGTTCCCAGTTTAGAGGGAGCTAGGAAATTGATTAGAGTCTTGCCCTATCCTAAGTGCAGGGTTGTCGTGAAAAAGGAATTTGTGGAGGCTGTCGCAAGAGGGACTTCTGTTTTCACACATTTTGTTGATGATTTAGATCCTGAAATCAGGCCTTACCAAGAGATAATTGCAGTTGATGGATCTGATTCAGTCTTGGCTGTTGGTAAAACGATCTTGGCTGGACCAGAGGTTAGGGAATTTAAGAGGCATCCATTTATGAGAATTAGACATCACGTGCTTCCAAGAAAAGCTGAAAATTAGTCATTTGCACATTCAAATGACTCTTCTAGGATCCTTATAGCCCTAGCCTTTTCTTGCTTGGTTAAGTGAACTATCACAGCCCCTTCTCCTGGCTGTCCATAGACAAAAAGGGAATCTAATGGACCAATGATGGCTACAGGGAATCCAAGAAGATCTTCCTCCCCTTCAACTAACACAGCAACTTTTTGACCTGTATTCATGGCATTTATTGCCTTTTTTATGGTTAGCCAGGCCTCCATGGTTATCCACCCGGGAGGGTTTTTCGTCCTTAGAATAGTGTAGCCCTTTAGCGCCTCTTTTGGTTCTTCTATCCTTTGCCTTTGTACTTTGAGATCTAGAACACAGAGATTTGGTTTTATTCCTATTTCTATGAGGTTTTTGAAAACCGCATCGCCTACTGCCAAAACTAGTTTCTCCTCAAATAGATCTCTAGAGAGCTTTCTAACGACTAAGCCCTTAGGTCGACTAATGACAAGCCTAGCGTCCTGTTTCAGCTTTAAATCACAGATCAGATCTCCTTGAAGAACTCTTTTAGTTCCTTTCAACAGACATCACATCGTTTTGACGGTTTGGGTTTTGAAGAAATCCATAACCATTATTTTTGTAAAAATGGGGCCGCCGGGATTTGAACCCGGGTCACCAGCGCCCCTAGCCGGTCAAAGAAAAGTAATCGTCTTGACCTCAGGCTGGCATCCTGGACCAAGCTAGACTACGGCCCAGTTCAAAAAGCTCTAACCAACATTTAAATAGTTACATTTTTCCTAGAGACAGCTAGAACCTTTTCAGGTATAGAATCTCACATTTTCGCCTTTTGGGTAACCAAAAAATCGATGGATGAGGAAATTTTGCCCATTAAAATCTTTCTTGCATCGAGATCTTTATAATATAGTAGTAACAAGCGGGTTAAGAGAAAGGGACCTAGAGTGTATACTAAGATAATAGGCCTTTCAATAGTTATTGCTCTTGGGCTTATCAGTCTTAGAAAGGGCTGGGTAGATTTTCTAGGGCTAATCAGTGGTTTTGTTGTTGGAGGGAGTATCGTTCTTCTAGGTGACTTAAAGGCTTTTTTGCCGATGATGGCCTTCTATTTATCTGGTAGTTTAGCTACGAAGCTAAAATACAAGAGAAAAGTTCAAAAAGAGGCTGCTCAGCCCAAAGGTGGAGCGAGAAGTTGGCAGAACGTTTTTGCAAACGGTTTAATGCCTGTGGTCTTTCTAGTTCTGTGGCGAACCTTGGGGTCTGAAAGATGGCTTTTTGCCTATATTGCTTCAGTCTCTGCTTCTATTGCTGATACTTTGAGTAACGAGATTGGCGTTTTGAATCCTTCTCCACCAAGACTTGTCACAAGACCCTGGATGGAGGTTGATCCTGGTACATCTGGAGGAGTTAGTCCGCTAGGCTTTTTAGTAGCTCTGGTTGCCCCCTTTCTCTTGGGATCTTTAACTAGTGCTGTTGGTCTCGTTGGATCCAATCCGGTTCTGTTTTCTACAATAACGGGCTTTTTTGGAAGTTTAGTGGATAGCATAATAGGAGCTGAGTGGCAGGCCCTTTACTTATGTCCTAAATGTGATAAGATAACGGAGTCAAAGGTTCATAGATGCGGAACTCAGGCCAAGCTAATTAAGGGGTATAGTTGGCTGAGTAACGACCTTGTTAATCTTATTATGAGTGGAACCACTGGTCTAGTTGGTTATCTGATTTCAGTAAGGTTTATTTAATCTAACGTAAAATTTATATATCACTTCTCCAACGCATAGTGGAGAATACTTTTCTGGGGGTATGTATTTCTTGTTCGAATATCCATCTTCTAGGGATAAGAAAGAGAGTGAAGAGTCTCCCTTCATAGAGGAGAGGATTGTTTGTCCCAGATGCCATAGCACAAAAATTATTGAGGATGTTGATACTGGAGAGCTGGTTTGCTCTGAGTGCGGATTGGTGATAACAAAAGGTCTATTCCTTGAGGATAAAGATTGGAGAGCATTTGATACCGAGGAATTCATGGAAAGAGCCAGAGCAGGGGCTCCAGTCACTCCAACAAGACCCGCATATGGGTTAGATACCCAGATCTCTTTCTCAAAGGGAATTAGCCAAAAATCCATTCAGGCCCTGAGAAGAACAAAGAAGCACGTTAGAAGTAGAAAAGAGAAGAACGTGATGCCTGCGTTGTTTAAGATAAGGGCCATAGCAGAGCAGTTAGACCTTCCCACCCATACGGTAGAGGATGCTGCCAAGCTATATAGAATGGCCTCGTCTGCTGGCCTTGTTAAAGGGAGGAGCATGGATGCTATGGTGGCGGCCGTCATCTACGCTGCATGCAGAAGAACAGAGGTACCAAGATCTCTTGGAGAGATAGCTTCCTTCTTCAATCTTACAGAGAAAGAAGTAGGCCGCAGCTTTAGGTTCTTGTTTAGGAAGCTGGGTACAAGGATTCCACCACCGAAATCCGAAGTCTATGTCCCTAGGATCTGCTCTAAGCTGAAACTTCCTCAATCCATTGCTACAAGAGCAATAAAAATACTCAAGATAGCAAGAGAGGTTGGCGCAACGTTAGGGAGGGAACCTGTAGGAGTGGCGGCTGCTGCTGTTTATCTTGCATGTCAAGAGGCAGGAATACATAGGACTCAGAGGGAGTTAGCACAAGCAGCCTCAGTGACTGAAGTTACTGTTAGAAACAGGTACCGTGAATTTCTAGAGAAAGTACGGCCTGTTCTTAAGGAAGAAGATGAAAAGGCGGCTGCTGCCGTAGTACCGGATGGTGCCAGTGACCAACAAAAATAAATTTTCTAAAGGGATCGCAATATCCAGACCTGTCAAGGGAGGTCTTGCATAAAGTAATGAGCTTCGGAGAAAGGTGCCCGATCTGCGGACTTCCAAAGGAGTTATGCGTCTGCGGTGAAATAGCCAAGGAGCAGCAGAAAGTTGTAATAAAAATCGAAAAGAGAAAGTACGGCCGCGAAGTGACTCTAGTTGAAGGAATTGATGCCAACGACACCGATGTTAAGGGATTAGTGAAATACCTTAAGAAGAAGCTGGGTTGCGGTGGAACTTACAAAAAGAAAGAGGGTTTGCTTTTACTTCAGGGCGATCATAAGCGCAAACTTAAGGACATGCTGGTGCAATGGGGGATCCCAGAAGATAGGATAGAGGTGGTCTAAGTGTACGTTTGTATGAGGTGTGGAAATACTTTCCATAGGGAAGAGATGGAGGAATACTTCAAGGACTTTAGATGCCCGAAATGCGGATATAGAATATTGAAGAAAGTTAGGTCAGGAGCTGTTCCCAGACATGTGAAAGCCAAGTGAGGTCTTCCACATTGAATAGAGAAAAGGAGATAGCAAAGTCAATTATAGAGATTATAGTAATCTTTGCTGTCGTTTTTATAATTGCAAACTATGGATTGCGTTTCTTACTTGGGGTAAAATATCCTCTAGCGGTCCCCACCTCAAATTCCATGTATCCCACGCTAAAGAAAGGAGATTTGCTTATAGTAACTAAAGCGGATCCCTACGAACTCAAGGAAGGGGACATCATTGTTTTTCAAGCATCATGGGCAAGCAAACCTGTTGTTCACAGGATAGTTAAGATAGAATGGTCTGGGGGTTCACCTATCTTTTACACAAAGGGAGATGCCAATTCTCACATAGATATGGGATTCAGAACGGTTGAAGATGTGATTGGAAAAGTGAAATATCGAGTTCCTATCCCGAGACTTGGGGAATTCCTGACCATACTTCAGAATAAGTGGGTGCGTATTACGCTGATAGGGATCCTTGGATACATGCTAATAGAGGATATACTCAAAAAGGAAGAAGAGTAGGTCTTTGCCTTCATAACATGTTAGTTACCCTTATTTCTCTAAATTTCCATCATTTTAGGAGATGTTTAGGAAAGAAAGCTAAAAGGTTCTCCAGAATTCAAAAAAGCAGTTGTAGAGAGCTTTAGCAAGGTATTTAAAAAGTCCCCTTCTTAGGAGCATAGGGCTGCAAATGGGGTTGGGGAGTGAAGAACATCCAGAAATTAAGAAAAAGCCTGAAATAAAAATACAAAACGTAGTTTCATCCGCAGATATAAGACAAAGGCTGGATCTCAATGAAATAGCTACTAAGATAAAGGAATCTAGATACGAACCGGATAAGTTCCCTGGATTAGTCCTTAAGCTGAAGGAACCAAAGGCTGCCCTCCTAGTTTTCAATAGCGGAAAGTTTGTATGTACTGGAACGAAATCAATAGAGGAAAGCGCTATTGCCGTCCAAAAAGCGATAGAACTCATGAAGCAACACGGGATCAAGATAGAGGGAAAGCCTTTGATAAAAGCCGAGAACATAGTTGCTTCAGCCAAGCTATTCCTTAAGGTTGATATCGAGAGGCTTGCCTTTGAAATGCCAAATACCCTCTATGAACCTGAACAGTTTCCAGGTTTAATCTATAGGATGGATAGTCCCAAAGTGGTGTTCTTAGTATTTGCCTCTGGCAGCTTGGTATGCACAGGAGCTAAAAAGGAGGCAGATGTTAAGAGGGCTGTTTATAAGCTCAGGGATATATTATTAGAGCGCGGATATGCTAAACCTGAATAAAATTACGCCTTTAGACCTTGAGTTGAAAGGCGGGTTGTGAACTATGAGCATCGAAAATATCGGAATTGAAGAAGGTGCTTACCTAGTAAAGCTAGCTAGAAGAGCGATTGAGACATATATTTTGGATGGAAGTAAGCTTAAGGTGGACCCCCCGTATGAGATATTGAAGTCCAATTTCGGAGTCTTCGTGACATTAAGCACTTATCCTAGAGGATTACTGAGAGGATGTATTGGCTATCCTGAGCCTATTTTGCCCCTGTACAGGGCAACGATTGAGGCAGCCATCGCGGCTGCCTTAGAAGATCCTAGATTTCCTCCTCTAACTGTAGGAGAACTAAGTTCCATTGTTGTTGAGGTATCTGTTTTAACTCCTCCTGAAAAGATCGTGTTAGATTCTAGGGAAAAACTTCCTGAGAATGTCATGATCGGAAAACATGGGCTAATGGTTAGGTCTGGATGGTTCGGTGGACTTCTCCTACCTCAAGTCGCTGTAGAGTATGGATGGAATTCGAGAGAGTTCTTAGATCAAACATGCATCAAAGCAGGAATGCAACCTGGGTGTTGGCTCAGGGAAGACGTAGATGTGTACAGGTTCTCTGCCCGCATATTTAAAGAGGAATCTCCTGCTGGAGAAGTTGTTGAAGAAATCCTAGAGAAGCATTAGAACCTATCTTTCGAGTTCAGCAGACTTCCTTACAGACCATATGAGTTTTCCTATGAGATCGTTTATCTGATCTTCCTTTATGTTCGATATCTCGATTTTCCTTACCTCTCCAGCCTTCCCCTCCTCTAGTTCAAACTTTAAGGCTGGTTGCTCCTTACGCAATTCCCTCATGACTTTCCTCTTGAGGAAAGACTCTATTGGACCAGAGTTTGCGGGTATGAAGACTTTCTCCGAAGGTTTGAAGACTAACGTTTTTGATATCGGATTTACAAAGATCTTCCCGACTTCAACTTCGCCAAGTCTTACTTCAATTATTCTTTTTTCAATCTCTTCAGATGGACGTTTCTCTAGCATTACATCGGCGCTAACAAGAGACTCTTCTAAGAGAAGATCCTCTAACCTATCTAATATCTCTCTAAGCTCTTGCAGGGTACTATTAAGGCTACTAATGCTCTTTTTCATGTTTTCTCTTATTTCTAATAAGCGTTTAATTCTCTCACGATCTTTCTCCATTACCTCTCCTTATTCTTTCAATGGCACTTAATATTAACGATTTTGAAGTTTCTATTCCGAGCCTGTGAATCAAGGGTCCAAGCTTAGGGCCTGAAGACCTCCCTAAAAGAAGGAAATAAACAGCAGAGAAGAACTTCCTGATGGGAACTTGGTTTTCCCTTGCCAATGAAAAGGCAAGGGATTGTATCTCTTCTGGATTCATATCATCTTCTATTGAGTCTAAGAACTTTTCAATGGTTTCCAATGTTTTGGGATCTATTTTCGGCGTCTCAACATGTATGTATGGGACTATCTCGTTTAGATAGTTCAGAGCACAGCGATGCAATTGAATGAACCAACTATCTTCTCTCAGTTTTTCTTGTGGGATTTCATAGTATTTTCCAATTATTTCAGAGACAAGCCTGAGCAAGGATTGTTCATCCATCTGCTTGAAGGGGAGAAGCGAGATAACGTTCATTATCGTTCCAAACCTGTATTCTTTAGGTTCTGGGACCTTTTCTAGAAGATATGAGTATTCGACCAAGCGCTTTATGTTAATTCTTCTTCTAGGATCCTTTATTCTATCCAAATTATGATATTGTGCAAGTTTCTCTTCAAGTTCGTTAATGTATGTTGGAATCATCTCAAGCGAGATTGCTCTTGTACCTTTGTACCGTTTGAACATCAACATCCTAAGCACTTCAGGAGGGGAGTATCTCAGCCATTGCTGAGGAGTTATCACATTTCCTTTTGATTTGGATATCTTTGATCCAGTTCTGTCAAGGAACATCTCGTAAACTATCGTAAGCGGCGGATCGAACTTCAGTATTTCCTTGCAGATCCTAGCGTTAACTCTGAAAGAGTCGGTTATGTCCTTACCGTGAGGCTCAAAGGATATACCTAGTGCTGCCCATCTCGCAGCGAATTCCCCTCCCATCCATGCTAGTTTTCCAGTCCCCCTTCTGTAGCTAGCCTCGCCATTGTACCCACACCCTTTAATACCTTTGAACTCCTGATCGCAAACATAAAGGACCTTTCCTTCCTCTGGAAGAACCTTTGTAACCCTGGTTGTGTAAATTCTCCCACACCTTTCACAAACAGGCCAATAGTGTATCCAACCGAGAGGCTTGCTTGATCCAACCTCTTCCCTTATTATCTGGTCTACTTTTTCATGATTTCGCAGAAGAACGTCAATTGATTTGTCCAGAAGTCCAGATTTGTAAGCTTGCGTTGCCGATATGAACGTAAATTCTAATTCGAGCATCTCTAGGGCCTCGAGTAGCAATTGACTCATGTGTTCTCCATAACTAGAATGACATTTCCATGGATCTGGTATATCCGTTACTGGCATTCCAAGATATCTCTCATAGTCACTGGGAACTCCTACCGGAATCTTTCTTAGGCCATCTCTGTCATCACTGTATGCTATGAGTTCGCTCTTTGTACCCAATGCATCTAGCCCCAATTTCACTCCAAATGCCCTAATAGCATCTCCTACGGATCCTATATGGGGAAAGCCACTTGCTCCTATCCCACATTCAACTCTTAGTACTTTAAGGCCTCTATCTAGTTCCTTTTCTCTTTCTAGGACAGCTTTCGATATCGCATCGACCCAGAATTGTGGTGGCATCTAAATTCCTTACACTCTTAAAAAAGAGAAAAATTGGGGGGTGATCCCCTCAATGCTTATCCTCCATTCAAACTTAGACTGTCGTTAACTCTATCTCAATGACGCTAATGTCCCTTCTGCTTCCGTCTTCCTCTATTAGCTCGTCCGTCCCTGTCCTGATGTCAGTGATTTTGAGTTTTCCTGGGAAATACTTGAGTCTTGCAATTTCAGCCACATCAACGGCCCTTGAAATTGCCCTTCCACGCGCTTTAAGGATTATTTTTTTCACTCCTCTGTTGATTTGGAGGGTTGTAGCCATAACATAGTTTATTGCAGGTTTTCTACCAACATACACAATTCCTACTTCCTCGCTTGACATATCCCTCGCCTTCCTGACTTACTATGAAGTAATGTTACCCATGAGGATGGGTAGTAGGAGAGGATCGGCTTGAGCTATTAAACATTACTCCTCTTCAATGAGTTCATTTACAGGGATGAGCTGGGACTCCCCAGTTATCCTTTTCCTTTCTATTAGAAGTGGTAAACGCCCCAGTTTTAGTTCTAGCTCGGCTAGCTTGATAGGATCAACCTCTCCTTCGGGTATCTCGTCCTCTTTAAGAAAGAGTGGGGAGCCAGCAGCGATTTGTTGGGCTCTAAGAGCTATTATCCTGGTTTTTTCGTACCGAGTTAATCTTTTAGGACCTATAATTTCTTCTTGGTTCACGTCTCTACTCCTGCTCCCTTCTTTGGAAATTCTGTCTTGCCTGCAGCTGCGATAATGTCATCAATCTTTAAGATCGTCTCTGCAAATTCAGCGGCGGATTTAACGGCGTGGCTTACAACCCTTAGCGGTTCAATTACGTTCCTTTCCTTCATGTCAACTACATCTCCGGTGAATATGTCGAATCCCTGATAGACATTCCCTAAGGCATGCCTTCTCGTCAACTCGGCCATCTTAACTACTGTATCCATTCCAGAGTTCTCAACTAATGTTTTAGGTACGACTTCGAGGGCTTCAGCAAATTTCTGAACTGCTGCCTGTTCTTTTCCACTCAGGGTGTTTGCGTAGTCTTTCAGGCGAAGTGCCAGCTCTAATTCAACAGCCCCACCACCAACTACTATCTTTCCGTCTTCAATGACATCTCTTACTACGCAGAGAGCATCGTGCAAGGCACGCTCTGTCTCGTCAACAATCTGCTTTGATCCTCCTCTTATTAGTATTGAGACTGCCTTGGGGTTCTTGCACCCTTCAACGAATACCATCTTATCTTCTCCGATTCGACGCTCTTCTACTAGTTCTGCGTGTCCTAGGTCTTTCTCAGACATATCCTCTAGATTGACCACGATCTTTGCACCAGTGGCTTTAGCAAGCTTCTCCATGTCCGATTTCCTTACCCTTCTTACCGCCAGGATTCCCTTCTTGGCCAAGAAGTGCTGAGCTATGTCATCTATTCCCTTCTGACAGAAGACCACATTAGCTCCAGTAGCTGCTATCTTATCTATTAGATCTCCTATCATGGCTTTCTCTTGATCTAAGAATTCCTTGATTTGAGATGGAGAGACTATTCTTATTTTTGAGCTTATTTCTGGCTTCTTAACTTCTAGAGCTCTTGAGATTAAGGCTATTTTTGCGTCAGCTACGGTCTTTGGCATTGCTGGATGAACCACTTCTTTGTCGATGACTATCCCTTGTATTAGCTGAGTATCAAATATGGATCCGCCTTCTTTCTTTTCCAACTTTATGTTGTCGATGTCTGTGACCCTCTTTCCATCTCTCTCTTCTACTACTGCTAGACAGGCCTTAACTGCCAGCTCAGAAAGGTGAGCTTTTGCTGAAGATACCGCTTTGGATCCCATCGCTATCTCAGCAACTTGTTTTAAGACCTCCTCGTCGTTCCAGGCTACATCGATTGATATCCCGTTGAGAATCTCCTGAGCCTTCTTCTCTGCCTTTCTGTAACCTGATATCACTATTGTTGGATGAATGCCCATGTCAATGAGCTCTTCCGCCTTAGATAGGAGTTCTCCCGCTAAGATCACGACTGTGGTAGTCCCATCGCCCGTCTCTTGATCTTGTGTCTTTGCTAAATCTACCATCATCTTGGCAATTGGATGCTCAACCTCCATCTCCTTCATTATTGTGGCGCCGTCATGGGTGATTATAACGTCCCCGAATGGGTCTACTAGCATTTTTTGCATTCCTTTAGGACCTAGAGCAGTCCTCACTGCATCGGCTATCGCCTTTGCTACAGAAATGTTTAATCTTAGGGCTTCACGCCCCCTGGTTCTACTAGTGCCCTCTTTGAGTATAAGAACTGGGATTTTCGCTCCTTCCGACATAAAAACCACCTCAATCATTATTTTCGCTCTTAGTAATCCCCTAGCTGCAGGAAACTACCATCTTAACCTTAAAGGTGCTTCCATTTATAAACTCTAATATTACTCCTCGAAGCACTTTCATCGGCCTTTGTCTAGTGGATAAATGAAGGAGAGGAGATATTGCCTTAAAAGTAGTGAAACTTGATATCGAAGTCATAAAGGTACAAAAGAGAGCTTGAGTCTCGTCGATTGTACTTCATTCATCAATAAATGCGTCGCGTACAGCATGGAAAATTAACTGTTTTAACAAAATCCCCCCGTCGTGTTTGAGATGAGGATTATCTGAGTGATTGCGTTTCTTTACGAAGACTATAGTCCCCAGAGCTTCTTAAAATCATTTATCGAGGGTTTTTCCCCAAGTACCCTGATTATCTGGCGACTTTTCAGCGTTAAGTCAGGGCAGGGTCTGACGAAGCTTCCATTCTTCTCGTAGATCGATATTATCTTAACTAAATCCCCTTCAGCTTCTTTTACCGTGCGACCTGAAAGTTCTTTGTTCACTATGAAGGAAGTATAAACTGGAGCTCCTGAATCGAATTTTGGAGGAGTAAAGGCGATTTTCTCCTCTTCTAACCAATTGAGTAGAACCTCTGATATCTTAATAGATGCAGTTCCATCTCCAAACGGATTTGGAGCGCTCTTAACTCTCTCTACTAAAGCACTGTTATACAGGAAGTCGCTTACACACCTCTCTATTTTAAGGGGATCGACTCCAGCCATAACGCCTATTCCCTCATCGATGATCTCGGGTCTTTCCGTGCTGTCCCTCAACACTACACATGGGACCTTCAGGGTAGCTGCTTCCTCTTGAACCCCTCCAGAATCTGTTGCCACAACAGTTGAATTGTCTAGAAGCTTCAAGAAATCGAGATATGATAGTGGATCTGTTATCTTTATGTGCTTTGCTGTATATAGGCTTTTCAGAAGCCCGATCTTCTCCATGTTTTCCTTCGTTCTGGGGTGGAGGGGCCAGATTATTTGAACCTCTTTTAATTCTATGAGTGCGTTTACAATTGATTCAAGCCTTTCGGGATTGTCAGCGTTTTCCCTCCTATGCACGGTTACCGTCATTAAGAACTTTGAGGGATCTACCTTCAATTTTTTCAGGATGTTCGACTCAGCCCTGGCCTTTGGCAACATCTTTAGCAGGGCGTCAACGACCGTGTTACCTGTTACAAAAGTTCTCTCTGGAGAGCAGCCTTCGTTGAGTAGATTTGATGCTGCTCTCTCAGTAGGTGCAAAATTTAGGCTTGCCACGTGATCTGCTACCTTCCTGTTGATCTCCTCAGGCATAGTTGGGTCAAAGCTCCTAAGACCAGATTCTACGTGCACGAAGGGTATGTCCATCTTAGAAGCCATGATGGCAGTAGCCAAAGTCGAGTTTGTGTCTCCTACGGCCAAGATTGCGTCTGGAAGGTAAGTTCCCACGACTTCCTCGGTTTTTTCAATTATCTTGTAGATTTGATATGGTTGAGAGCCAGAACCTACTCCTAGATGATATAAAGGGGTAGGCAATCCCAATTCCTCAATAAAAATCCCGCTCATATTCCAATCGTAGTGCTGTCCGGTGTGCACCAGATCCACTTGGACGCCAGAACTCTTCCTAAGGGTATGAAAAAGGGGAGCAGCCTTTATAATCTCAGGTCTGGTGCCAACAAAAAAGAGTAGCCTCGGTAGCATTTCCCGCTCCACGATCAGACTTGATATTAAAGTTATAAGCTACCATGTATCGCTGACGTAGTGGACATAGTAATGCTTTAGGAGGTGAATGGATGTTCAGAGCAGTTCCAACTAAGCGTTTCTATCTCTATACGGCTAAGTGGAACAGAGATAGGCTAGTAAATGCACTTCTAGATTTTAACGAAGTAGAACTGACAGATATAAAGGATCCAGAACTAAAACCATTGAAAGAAACTACAGAACTAGATGAATTTTATACGAAAGTACTTTTGAAGCTCAAACTCAAGTTAGAAGAAATAGAAGAGATCGTAGGTAAGAAGATTAGAACAGAAGATGTGGAAGGGGCTCTCTATATCACTCCAGAAGATGCCGAGAAGTTGCTAAAAAAAGTTGATGAAAAAATAGCTTTACTCAGAAATCTATTGGATCCTAAGTTGATTGAAAAAAGGAGAAAGGAGCTAGAGGAGGTTAACAATAAACTTGCCTGGTTAGAAGAAGAGATACTTTCTTCCCTTGAACCAAAGGTGAGAGCCAGTCTTAGGATTGAAGAAAAACATGCAAGGATATTTGAAGTTCTAAGCTTTTTAGAGGAGAACATAGATTCAATGGAGAAAACAATTAAGGAAATTGCACAAAATCCCTCAAAAATTAAAGACAAGACATCAACCGTATACGAACTGACCGACTTGCTGTCTAAAATGGAGGAGAACTGGTTTTCTCTGCCGGAAGATATCAGAAACAGGATATCAAAAAAGTTCGAGAGACTGAAGGAGGGAATACATGAACTAGAATCACTAATGAACCAGCTATCAAATCAAGAGAAAGAGGCTGAGGAGGTCCAGCTGACCTTTCATGACGAAATTATAAAGACTTGTCAGGATCTCCTAAGGTTCTTAGACGAGTTCAGGGGCGAGATAGCAGACATAGGAAATTCGGTTCTTTCAACGTCAGTTTTGCTTTCCGAGGGCTTTTCTCTCGAGAAAGTGCTACCAGAATACGTTCAGAAGGCTAAACCTCTGATAGAGCGGAAAAGAAATCTTGAGGCAGAGATATCTTTGTTTGAAGATCTGTTTGAAAGAAGAGCTACTGAGATAGAGCGACTCAAGCAAGACATCCTCGGGCTGGGACAAAACATTGTGGCAGTTATGTTATGGATAAAGGGATTTCTTCTAAACTCAAAGATATTAGAATGCATCTATGAGGGAGAGAGAATCATTGCGGTCTCT
Organism: Thermoproteota archaeon; assembly: GCA_003661365.1. Classification (GTDB taxonomy): domain Archaea; phylum Korarchaeota; class Korarchaeia; order Korarchaeales; family Korarchaeaceae; genus QMVU01. Next base: position 23,712 of record QMVZ01000003.1, read on the forward strand.
GGATGGATCCCGACCTCTTTAGAAGAGGAATTCAAACAGCATATGAGTTCTAGATTGGGACCTCTAATGGAGCTTAGATTAGAAGAAGATAAGATGGGCCCATCTTACATACACCTTCCAAGGATATTTGCCCCATTCAGACTCCTAACACATAAAATGGTCGGATATCCTAAGGCCAAACAGCTCGACCCAACGCCCTTGGTTTCTCTTCTATTTCCCATAATGTTTGGAATTATGTTTGGGGATATTGGTCATGGTCTAGCTGCGCTCTTATTTGGACTTTTCCTACGAAGGAAGAAGGGAACTCTTAGAGATCTTGGAGGCATACTGGTGCCCATGGGAATATGTTCGATGTTCTTCGGTCTTCTATACGGAGAAGCCTTTCTGAAAGAGGTTTACCATCCGATTCTCTTCTCACCGATACACGAGCCCATCAGGATCCTCCTTGTAGCAATAATCTTCGGCCTTATCCATCTAAATATAGCGTTTACTGCCAATATAGTCAGTAAACTCGGGGAAGGAAGGTATTTGGATGCAATATTTCACCATGGTGGATTGCTCACAGTAGGTATGTATGACTTGGCAGCCTATGCAGTCTATAGGACAGGAGGAGATGTAATGTCGGCTTTAAAAGATCCCTTCATGATGGGCGCGGCTTGCCTGCTCGGAATAACCATGCTAGTTATGATGATTGAGCCCAAGCTAAAGGGACATGGAATGTTTGAAGGGATCATGGAAGCTTTTGAGGCAGCTCTCGAAGGAACCATTGGTTTGCTTGCAAACACCCTCTCATATTTGAGGTTAGCTGGTTTTGCCATTTCTCACGCAGCGTTTGGCATAATTGTCAAATCTATTGTTGGAGAGGGCGGAAGTCTGCCGACATTCATCATAGCATCTGCATCAATGAACCTGCTCGCCATGGGCTTGGAGGGTATGGCGGCATTTATTCAAGCTACTAGGCTTACCCTATACGAATTTATGACCAAATTCTTCAAAGGAGAGGGAAGAGCACTAAAAACGATAGATAGCTTGGTTGGATAAGTGATTGGAAAATATTTTAATAAATCCATGTAGGGGGCAAGGGGAGATTCATATGTCTGCGTCGACGAGAAAGATCTTGCTTTACTCCTTTATCCTAGTTCCGTTGGTCATTATATTCATAGCAGGGCACGTAATGGCTGTGGCGGCAGCAGAGGAAGTGGAGGCCATGGATGAAGAAGCTAGGAAATGGGCATTTATTGGTGCTGGTGTAGCTGTCGCAGCAAGCACATTTAATGCAGCTTGGGCACTTCGTGCCGTCGCAATAGGCGGGACTGCCCTCCTTACAGAAAGACCTGAACAGTTCGGCGCCGTTCTACTTCTCGGAGGTCTTGCTGAGGGCGTCGCCATATACGGCTTGCTAGTGGCCATTCTAATACTTGGAAAGATATGAAGCTATCCCAACTATCCTTCGGAGGGTTTCAGACGAAACCCCCTCTTTCTTACCTATAACTACTAATCTAATGGCCTGTGACTCCCATTCTGTTCTAAGGATGTACCAAATTGTATACGATACACCTACAAAGTTTCTCCTTGCAATTAGGCATGCCCTTTCAAGCAAATCACTGAATAGTATGAATTCCCATAAGAGAGGCTCCTCAATCTCCTTATGAACAGTAAGTATCCTCTTTGCTATCGCCGAATATCTGTTTAAGGTTGAAATTTTCTTTAGCGCCTCTTCAAAACTCTTCGTCGCTGATAGAATGTCATAAGCTTCTTGATCCATGGTTTCTTGCAATACTTGGATTCTATCGGCCCTATCGCAATAAATGGCTCTCAGACAGACAACTACTAACCTCCCATCTACATATTTACGAAAAAGTTCTCTTAACTTTTTATCAATGAGACGAGTTTTAAGCTTCTTTGTAAGTAATTCTGCGTAAGATCTCTCCAGCAACATATCTAACAGAGCAATATCTTCCTCCCCGCTCTCTCTCCATTCTTCCATCGCTCTAAATATGGGTTCTACTTCTTTTGAGGGAGGTTTTCTTTTCATTTCGATCAACTGATATACTCCTGGGAGGAACTCGGCAGGAAAAACTTCTATGGGCACTTCTTGCTCGAATCTTTTGGCGTAAATCGTTCTTCTTAACCTCTCTATATCATATTTTGAAAGGTATGCGCACACAATTCCCGCCATTTTCTCATCAAGAAGGGAGAGGATGTAAGAAATTCTCTCATACATCAGTTTGTTTATGCGGGCTTCGATTTCCCTGTTGTCGAGGAGGTCATCTCTCGTCCTGAAGAACTTTCCGTACTCGGTGTTTCTGAGCTTTTCGAGCAATTGATCAAGATCCTCGGTATCAATAAGTGAGAGGAGATCCTTGTATGATAAGAGATGGAGAGCCAACCCATGGCTTCTTATCACAGAGTATAGCCTCTTTCCACTAAACATTCTCATACACCTCTCTTCAACATTCTATACTTCTTAATCCTGAGGAAATCCTCCAAGCTTTCCTCTTCCAATCTCTCTTCTATGTACTTGATCGCTCTCTCATGTTCTGGTATGATCACCTTTCTCAGCGTGTTAACTCTTCTCATGGTATCTGCGACCTCAATGGCAAGTCTCTCAAGGGCTGCTTCCAGCATAACGACATCTATCAATCTATCCATCATTCGTTGAAGTCCATCCAGGGCTGAAATCAGAGGTGCTTGTATGGAAGGTGATGGTTTGAAGCCCTTTTGAACGATTTGAGCTCCTGGTATCTCTACTCCCATGAGGCTAGTTGTTTTGACTTTAACTAGGAAGGGCTGGCTCAGTAGTGCAGCCTTCCTCATCTCTTCAACTCCAGCAATTGCATAAGCCACCTTTAACTGCTCGTAGACCTCCATCATCTCTTTGTCTAACTCTTTTCTTTCAATCAACCTTCCTTGAAGCGCTGAGAGCTCTTTGATTAGCTTATCTCTCTTCATTTCAAGGGTTTCTGCTCCCATTTTGAAGAATTCGACCCTTTTCCTAAGTTTTATTAGAAAGCCCTTCGTGGGAGCTACCCTTCCTACGGCTCTAAAGGCCACTCAATTCACCCAGCCCTGTACTTCGGATGGTACTCTTTCATCACTTCCTCGCTTATCCTGGTAAGCTCCCTCTCGGGAATCATCGACAAGAGTTCCCACGCTATATCTAAGGTTTCTTCGATGGTTCTCCTCTCTTCAAACCCTTGCTTTACGAACTTCTCCTCAAATTCCGTTGCAAACTCATAGTACCTTTTCTCCCTCTCGCTCAATCCGGCCTCTCCTATAATGCTGGCAAGCTCCCTAGCCCTAGTTCCCATGGAATATGTAGCATAAAGCTGGTCTGAAACAGCCTTATGATCTTTTCTGGTCTTACCTTCACCTATTCCATCCTTCATGAGCCTGCTAAGGCTCGGAAGAACGTCTATGGGCGGATATATCCCCCTGTTGTAGAGGGTAGTGCTCAGGAAGATCTGTCCCTCGGTGATGTATCCGGTGAGGTCTGGGATCGGATGGGTAAAGTCGCCTCCAGGCATCGTCAGTATTGGCATTAGAGTGATGGATCCAAGCCTTCCCTTTATTCTACCAGCTCTCTCATAGAGGGATGCTAGATCGCTATACATGTACCCAGGGTAGCCCTTCCTGCTTGGAACTTCTTCCCTAGCAGCACTGATTTCCCTTAAAGCCTCGCAGTAGTTGGTCATGTCGGTCATTATGACGAGGACGTCCATACCTAAGTCGAAAGCAAGGTATTCAGCAGCTGTCAAGGCAACTCTAGGCGTAGTAAGCCTCTCAATAACAGGGTCGTCTGCAAGGTTGAGAAACATGACCGACCTGCTCAAAGCCCCTAGTGCCTCGAACTGCTCCATGAAGAACCTTACTTCCTCTGTCTTCAGGCCTATGGCGGCGAAAACTATGGAAAACCTCTCCTCCTTTCCTGGAACGAACGCTTGTCGTGCTATCTGGGCAGCCAGTTCATTGTGAGGAAGACCCGATATTGAGAAGATTGGAAGCTTCTGTCCTCTGACAAGGCTTAGCATTCCGTCTATAGCGGATATCCCCGTTTCGACGAACTCGTCCGGATAGTCCCTGCTAACAGGGTTTATTGGCTTTCCATCTATTTCCCTATAGTCCTCGGGTCTAATTGGAGGACCCCCGTCTATTGGCTGACCAGCGCCATTGAACATCCTACCTATCATATCGCTGGAAACCGGAAGTTGAAGGGTCGTTCCTGTGAACTTTATCATGGCGTCGCTTTCAATTCCTTCTGGATCTCCCAGTACTTGGATTATCACCATGTCCTTTCCAGCTTCTAGAACCTGTCCAGTCCATTCCCTGCCCTCTTCGGTGAAGATCTTGACTACTTCACCGTACTTAGCGTCAGGCACCCCTCTCATGATGACGAGGGGTCCCTTTACCTGATCGATGCCCCTATACGTTAGTCCGCTAATACTCATTATATCACCACCCTTTTCACGAGCGAAATCTCCTTCTCAAGCTTCTCCATTATGTTCTTTATGGCTTCTTCTACCCTATCTTCCTCTAGAAACTTTAGCCTTCCAAGATCTCCGATGACTTCCATTTTTTCTATCTCTGTAAATGGAACGCCAGCGTCTACGAGGGGCTTAACTTTCTTGTAGAATTCTAGGAGTGTCTTCAAGATTAGGACCTGCTTTCGCGGAGAGCAGTAAGTATCCACTTCATGATAAGCGTTCTGCACCAAGAAACCTTCCCTTATCAGTTCTCCTACCAAAATGATCAGTCTGTTCTCGTCGGAGAGGGCACTTTCCCCGACAACGCTAGCTATCTCTTCGAGGCGGGAGGATTCTTGAAGTATGGTCATGGCTTCCTCTCGTGGTGCATACATGTCCATCTCCACTTGCCTTATCCACCACTTCCTAACGTTATCCACGTACTTTGAGAAGCTCTGAAGCCAGTTTATTGCTGGAAAGTGCCTTTTGAATGCGAGAGTTGTATCGAGAGCCCAGAAGGTTCCCACATACCTGATTGTGTGCTGAGTTACTGGCTCGTTTAGATCTCCTCCCGAAGGGCTTACTGCTCCAATTATGCTTACTGATCCTACCCTTCCATCCCCTCCTAGCGTCCTTACCTTGCCACCTCTTTCGTAGAAAGCCGCTATAAAGTCAGGTAGGTATGCTGGATATCCTCTCTCAGATGGGATCTCCTCAAGCCTAGAGCTGAGCTCTCTCAGAGCTTCCGCCCAACGAGATGTGGAATCAGCGGTCAAAACGACGTGATAGCCCATGTCCCTGTAGTACTCGGCATATGTAATGCCGACGAAGATGCTGGCCTCCCTAGCTGGCACAGGCATGTTACTAGTGTTTGCAATTAGTATGCTCCTCCTCATGAGAGGAGCGCCAGTTCTAGGATCTACAAGCTTGGGGAAGTGGAGAAGGAGGTCTGTCATCTCGTTCCCTCTCTCCCCGCACCCCACATACACCACTACATCTGCATCTGCCCACTTAGAAATCTGGTGAAGCGTCACGGTCTTACCCGTTCCAAATCCTCCCGGAATGGCTGCAGTTCCCCCTTTCGAGATCGGGAAGAACGTGTCGATAACCCTCTGTCCGGTTACCAGCAGCTCGGTTGCTCCTAAGTATTCCTTAAACGGCCTTGGAACTCTAACTGGCCACTTATGGTACATCTTAAGTTCTATTTCCCTTGAATCCTCTCTTAGGGTGGCGATAACGTCTTCAATCTGGTAGGTTCCCTCAGGAACCACATCAACGACCTCTACCCTCCTCAAGTTGGGAGGAACCATTATCCTGTGGGTTATAGCTCCCTCAGGAACCTCTCCAATGACGCTTCCAGGTTCAAGCCTATCTCCCTTCTTAACAAGGGGCTTAAACTCCCACTTTCTGTCTCTTGGAAGAGTCGGAAGCCTTATACCTCTCTCTATGAAGGAGCCCGTCATCTCTGCGATCTTCTCTAAAGGCCTTCCAAGACCATCTAGAACCTGGCCTAAGAGTCCGGGGCCTAGCTCAACGCTAAGGGGCTCACCAGTCCTCTTAACAGGCTCTCCAGGGGACATCCCTGTCGTTGTCTCGTAGATCTGGATAACTGCTGTATCTCCCTCTATTCTAACGATCTCCCCAGTTAGCTCCTCCTCTCCCACCAAGACGACCTCTCTTACCCTGGCCCCCCTCATGTTATCGGCTATAACGACGGAACCCTTAATGTGCCTGATAACCCCTATACCTAACTCCTCGTTACTCATTCATCACTCCCTCCAAAAAGCAGATCTATAAGCTTTGGCTCGTTTCTTTCCCTATAACCCACAAGCCTTCCATCAAATGTGTTGTAAAACCTCCTTGTGTCACCCTCGTCCCTCGCTATTACGCCGCCTATTACGAAGGCCTGCTTTGTCACATCCACCTGCATGTCCACATTCATCTCCTTGCTCAGCCTCTCAGCCACCTTTCTCAGAACTGATAAGTCCTTTCCCTTCCCCCAGATATACAATTTGTTAGTCCCAAGTGCTTCGGCCGCCTCTCTGGCGTATTTCATCAGAATCTCCTCATAATTCCACTCTGGTAGCTTGTTTTCAGCTATAAGTGCAAGCTGCTCCCTTACTTTTTCGAAAAGAAGGTCAAGATATCTTTTCTGCATGGTGAGGATTTCCCTCTTTATCTTTATCTCTACCGCGCTGCTCTTCTTTGCTATCTCATCCTTAACCTTTCTGTCTATCTCCTTCTTCTTTGCCTCTATTATCCTGTTAGCCCTTCTTTCGGCTTCCTTAATTATCCTTTCAGCTTCTTCTTTCGCCTGAGAGATTATCTCATCTGCCTTTCGCTTCGATACCTCTAAGATCGACTCTATCATCTCTTCAAGTTCCTTTCTCTCTACCGCTTCGACCTCAGCCTTCTTCACCTAGGACTACCCCCCTCAAAACGATTTCAACTGCCTTTTCTATGTTCTTCTTTGCAAGCTCCTCCATCTCTGTTAGCTTTCCTGTCATTTCCTTGGTTATCTTTTCTACCTCTTTCTCCACGATCTCATCTATGTTAGTGCCCAGCACTATGGTTTCAGCAGATCTCTCAGCTTCCTCCACTATTTCCTTTGCCCTCTTCTTTGCTTCCTCCACTATTTCCTTTGCCTGTTTTCTAGCATTCTCCAAAATCTCTCTAGACTTCTTGTCTGCCTCTACAATCAGTTCGACTAATCTTGGCATAACATTCCCCCGTCTAAACTTTTAATCCCTTGAAACCGAGAGACTTCTCTATCAAATCACGAAGCTCCCTTAACCTCAGGCCTCTCGGTTTCTTTAAATCTGGTATTACCGCAAATATTGGCTTGAAAATTCTTCTTTGGAGAATTCTCTCTCTGTAATCTGATATCATCTCCGCAACCGATTCGTTCATAAATACTATTTCAGGGAGCTCATCTTCCTCCCGCCTCAAAATGCGTAAGACCTCGTTTTTATCCCTCACAATGTAAGATTTTATGCCAATTGCCTCAAAAGCGGAAGCTAGTAGCTCATCATCCGTCAACAGCAAGGGTTGTGAAGGTTCGTATGTCTCACTCATCATCCTGCTACCTCATCCGGACGGATGATAGTAAAAAATATTAAAACACTGAGCTGATATCCTTATCAATGGCGCGCGGGGGTGGCCGAGCCAGGTCAAAGGCGGCGGACTTAAGATCCGCTCCCATAGGGGTTCGTGGGTTCGAATCCCACCCCCCGCACCATCTCTCTGACAATCATTTTTCGATCAGCTATATCAAATCAATTTTCAGTTCGAACTTTGGGTGTTAATTCATTCGAAAACCAGGGAGATTTTGGAGCGAATAGCGTCCTCCATACTTTTTAAACAAGCGGATCATGATACTTGCAGAAAACACAGATGAGATGCCAAAATTGAATGGTCATGCCATCGAAAAGGAGGTTAAGTTAAGAATCAAACACGCAAGATTCCTAGGTCTGTTAGAGAAACATGGGTTGAAGTTTTCCATCTCAAAGACAGCGACTCAGAGAGATCTAATCTTCGATTTCCCTGATTTTAGATTGTTTAGAGGCGACCAGCTTTTCAGGATAAGATTAGAAAACGGGAAAGTAATGCTGACTTTCAAAGGCAGGCGAGATATATCGAGATATTCTAAAAGAAGAATCGAGATAGAAGAGGACATTGGGTCCGAACGTGCTATAGATGTTTTGGAGAAGATAGGCATCCGAGTCTCTGAGCCACCTAGCACGCTTGAAGCAACGGTTGAACTACTTAAACGAAGCGGAATGATTATGGTTATAGAGGTAGTTAAGGAGAGAACCCTTCTAAACTTGGAAGGATGGGGTTGTAACGTCTACTTAGATAAAGTTAGGGGTCTCGGTGAATTTGTTGAAATTGAGGGCGAGGGTGCAGATCAGTTAGTTGATGTGCTCGATTTGCCTAAAGCTGTTGTAATAGAAAGCTATGTTGAAATGTTAGTTCGCTCCCTAGATCATGAATTGTCATCGATATCGTAATTTGCTCCTACTATTAGTTTTTTAGCCAATTCTCTCACTCTTTCACTCTGATATCGCAAGGGTACTAGTTAACAAAGATAAGTGAATGCTAGGTTTTAACCATGGAATATAGCAATTTATAACGTAATTCTTTCCCGTATATGTTCTTGTTGTGAAAATCAGTAAAATCTCATTTCATTAGCTCGGAGGAGATCCCTGACTTTTCTAATAGAGATTTGGAGGTCTTTGAAGCTCTAGTCATTATTTCTCTTTCATCTAAAGATATCAGCCTTTTTTGCCTCAATATTATTTTTCCGTTGATTATTACGCTATTTACATCGGTAGATCTTGTAGCATAAATTAGGTGAGATAATACCGAGTGGAGGGGTGTCCACCATGGTAGTTCTGTGTCTAGCAAAACGATATCTGCAAGCTTACCCTCCTCTATTGAACCAACATTAAGGCCTAGACTTTTTGCTGGTATGATCGTGGCCATATCCAGCACTTGTTGAGCATTCATGACTGTTGGGTCCTTTTTTATGCATTTGTGTATAAGAGCAGCTGCTTTCATCGTTTCAAACATATCTACAGTATTATTACTCGCAGGCCCATCGGTTCCTAGTCCGACTGATACTCCTTTTGATAGCATTTCTGGAACTGGAGATATGCCAGCGGCTACCTTCAGATTGCTAATTGGATTGTGGGAGACTAACACATTCTTGTTTGTAAGAAGATCTATTTCCTCTTTATTTGGCCATACAACATGAGCCGCTATGACTTTAGCCCTAAAGAGCCCTAAATCAGCTACATGTCTCACTGGAGTTTTCCCATACTTTTTCTTTATCTGTTCTACCTCAGAATAATCCTCGGCAAGATGAATCTGGATCAGACAATCGTTTTCTAGTGCAAACTCTATGCTTTCCTGCAGAAGATCAGGAGAGCATGTGTAGGGAGCGTGGGGCCCTATGGATGGTATGACAAGCTCTTCCTTATCTTTCCACTCTTTAACAAAATCTTTAGCTATT
>QMVZ01000004.1 GCA_003661365.1 Thermoproteota archaeon
TCTTTTAGCAGGATAAGTGCTTCTAGAATGGCGCCTTTCGTCGATCCCCACCCTATAATTGTAAGGTCTGCTTTCTCCTCTCCATACAACTTAATGGGTTGAAGTCTTGAGATTTCCTCTTTTAGATACTTCATCTTCCTAATTCTTTTATCCTGCATTTTCTTGGCATTGTTTGCATCGGCTGTGGCCAATCCGCGTTCATTGTGCTCAGATCCGTCTTGCTTCACGATAATCCCTTCTATGCCTGGTATGGCCCTGGGAGAAACCCCTGTTTCCGTTATTAAGTACCTTTTGTACTCTCCCTGATAATGATCTAAGATCAGGTCTCCTCTTTCTAGCCTAACATCTTCAGAAAAAGCTCCTACGGTTTTGTAGCTCTCAGATAGATGTTTATCAGAAAGTATTATTGCGGGAATTTGGAACTTCTCTGCTAGATTAAATGCTTCTATTGTCCTGTAATAGGCTTCTTCCACATCTCCTGGTGCGACTACAACCCTTGGAAACTCCCCTTGAGATGCGTGGATAACGAACCTTAGGTCTCCTTGTGCGGTATATGTAGCCAAACCAGTACTTGGACCTGGTCTCTGAGCTAAAGCAACTACGATAGGCGTTTCAGACATCCCTGAAAGCCCAAGAGCCTCCGCCATCAAAGAAAATCCTGCCCCAGATGTGGCTGTCATCGCTCTAACACCTGCAAAGGCCGCTCCTATGGTCATGTTTATGGCTGCAAGCTCGCTTTCAGCTTGTAAAACAGCTATTCCTGCATCCCTTTGTAGAGAAGCTAGTAGATGGAGTATTGGAGATGCGGGTGTGATTGGATATGCAACAAAGAACTTCATTCCGGCTTTTAACGCACCCAAAGCTATGGCATCATTTCCTGAGAGCACATACCTTTTCTCCGTTGAGATTGGCTTAAGCTTCAGCGAGAACTCTCCGTCAAAGTTTTTCATGACATATTCATACCCTTCCTTTGCTAGACTCTTGTTCAGCTCAGCTATTTCGGGCCTGTTTTTGAATTGGTCATCTATCACACCTAAGAACAAGTTTAGATCGTATCCAAGCATGGCAAAGACTGCACCAAGACCTATTGAGTTTCTGGTAATGAGTGGTGCTCCCTTTTCTCTTACCATGCTTTTCAGGGGAATTGGAATCTTTATCACTTCTGATCTGAGTTCTGGAAGTTCTTTAACCGAACCAGAATCGTAGATCAATCCTGCATTTGGAGAGAGTTCTGAAGCATGCTTTCCTATGGAATCAAGGTTTAAGGCAAGCAGAATGTCTATCTTTCTTCTGTGCGAATGAACTTCCCTGTCACACACTCTGACAAGGTGTGAATTATGACCTCCTCTTATTAGGGAGAGATAGTCAAATACAGAGAAAGTATAGAGTCCACCTCTCGCACAAGCTCTACTAAAGAGGAGACCGGCTTGTCTTATGCCGTCTCCTGCTTCCCCAGCAACCATCACAGAGATATCGATGCTAGCCATATCAGCCCGACCTTTTCAAACTACTTGAAAAACTTGAACCATCCATAGTAATATTACGTAAAAAGTCATCTTGGATTATGAATCATCGATAAAGAACGTTAGATGAAAGGCCATCTAACCCTTTAACTAGTGCGAGTAGTTCTTTATTTTCTATAAGCTAATCTTACTAATAGTTGGGATAGAGTTAAGTTGTTTCCTTTTTTCTAAACCCCGTCATCTTCCCAAAAGGCAATTGAGCTTTTTCGAACAAAACACCCTATAATACCTTCGTTCATTCCTTTCTCACATACAGGATGTTGATAAATTCCCTTGCCATGTGTTTTCCGTCAAATGGCTCGATAGGGGATCGAAGGTGCATATCCCTTATTGGTACAATCCTATGAACACCAGCTTCAGTCAGTATGGGCGTTATTACCTCAAAAACTGTGTCTGGGACAGCCAGACCAACTGACTGAATCCCCATGATGCTTGAAAATGGTTCTTTCTCCTTTAGACTTTTCAATCTTTCGATAACATCGCGCTCTGACTCAACTGCAATTATCTCAATAAACCTACGCCTCACTTCAAGCTTAAACTCTTTAATGCTTGGAAAAACTCTGTCAAGATTACTTTGTCTATTGCTTACCGCTACTGTCCAAGCAGGTCCACCATCTAAAGGGACAATGACATAAGATCCACTCATTCTAAGTTTGTTTCTTGCTCTTTGGACTAAGTTTGCCTCGTACTCAGATTTTTCTATTGGAAAATCCTTTGTTAATTCCTCTAGAGCTCTACCTAGTTCATCCGCAAACTCCTTAGCTGCATCAAAACCTCCTATGAAGCTGGCTTCCGTTGGAGAGCTGCAAAGTTGTTGATCATAATATACAATGGCTTCAGCGAGCGCATGAGCGGCTTCCTCCAAGTTTACTCCATGATGAATTACCGCGTATCCGGTCATTGGAGCCAAGAAGCAGCAACGAGGATGATGCGAATTCATTGAGATGGCTTTTGTTATCTTAGAAATTGTGATCTTGTCTCCCCAGAAGTTCACAACTCCAAGTGGGGCTTCTTCAAGCAGATACTTCAAAGTCTCGCTTTCATCACTGGCACAAAAGATTAATGACGCATTGCTTAATTCTCTAGCTATTTCGGCTATTGGAGTCTCTTCCAAGGCCATTTCCTTGAGCATTTTAAACAAGGCAAAAACCGCTTCCGAATTTGCACTGGATGGTCTTATCAGGGTAAAATTATTCGTCATCAAAGAGAGGATTCCCGAAATAAAACAGGGAATAACGCTGTTTCCTGAGCCCAATATCAAGACTGGGCCAGCTGGCATGCATTTATACATCTCCCCCGACTCTATCTCAATAAAGGCATCCAAAGACTCAATTCCACCAGGCAAAGACTGTTCAAGCGATATTGAGATAGAATCAGGGTCAAGAACAGTTATTACATAATCTAGATCCATTTTAATCATTTTCTCGCAGTAACCAGTTTTCTTTGATAGAATGTTGATTAGATAATCTAATTCTCCAGCATCCAAAGCATGTCTCCATCTCTCTGCTAATTCAGACATTACACTTAGTTTACTGTCAGTATCTATCTCAGTTAGCCTCTCTTGAATTTCTACACCGAGATCCAACAGCTCTTTCAGTAATTGAGGCTCTAGCCTACCTTTGATAACTTTGTCCATGTTAGGTCCGGCTAGGAGATCTTCGCTCAAGTCCAATCTTGTTGCACAAAAATATCGTCTATATTAACCTTTTCTGTAGAAAAGAGAGGTTTGTGTTTAAGTCTTGAAGATAAATTTTGTTAATTCTTTCAAAATTTCCTCCTCAATACTTGATTAAATATTAGATTGATCAATGAAATATGACCGTGATAAGGCAAGACAAAATAAAAAGATCATTTGCCCATAGTTCTTGGGATCTTCGTGGCTGAGTTTTTGGAGGCTTATCAAGAGGTTATTAGGAGAGAGGAATTGCTGAAAAAGCTAACCTTGGCTTATTATGCTGGGGCGTTTCTACTTTCAATTGGCATTTATTTTGAAGTTGGGGTTGTTCTGGCGCTCTCTAGTTTTATTTTATTGGTTATTATTTGGATTCCTATAAAGAAAAAAGTAGCTATTGTTTTGTCTAAGTGGTTAAGAGAAAAGGCAATTAAGAAATAAATTGGCTAATATTTCCTCTAAATTAATAAAAAAAGAAAGGGGAGGTTACCTCCTTCCCATTTTTCCTACTACAAATCCAATGGCTATGCCCACTACTAAGCAAACTACTGCTACGACAATTCCCGTGGTTGTTATGGCTGGGGGCGGAGGCGGTGGTTCCAACCATTCATATTTGTAACCAGCTAGTTCCATGTATTGTTTAGCTTTCTCTATGGAATATTCAACCTTCGGAAGGTTCGGGTTATGTCCGAGCGTTTCAGGAGCCAGGTATTGGTATGCTTCCCTTCCAGCCACACCTCCACAGAGCTCTTTTATGATCTTTTCTCTGGGTATTATGTGATTTATAGCCCATCTTACGTTTCTATTGTTGAGTATTGGGTGTCCACAGTTTATCCCCACAAGCTGAGGTCCTGGAATTGGATACGGGGCAGTAGTTAGCTTGGGGTTCTGCTTGACTTCATTTATTTGCTCTGGAGTCCAGCCAAACCAGTCATTAAGGATGTCCACATCTCCCTTCTGCAAAGCTGCCAGCGCTGTAGCAGATTCTGGAATTACCATCATGTATATCTCTTTGGTTTTTGGCGGCCCCATGAAGTAATCCTCATTTGCAACCAGCTTGATGTACTCGTCTACCTTCCATTCCACAATCTTGTACGGGCCTGTTCCTATTGGATATTGTCCGCCCTCTCCTGTGTTGGTCCAGTGGTTTACAAGGTCTGCTGGAGGAACATCCTCGAGTATGTGCTTCGGGATTATTTGGTGTGTTGCAATGTAGTCGAGGAAAGCAGCATATGGTTCATTAAGGGCTACACCCACCGTATAGTCATCAATGACATCAACCCTCTTTATGACCTCGGAAAATCTGGAATAGTCTACAGCTCCAACATCCTTGTTCATTATGGTCTCATACGTGAACTTAACGTCTTCTGCTGTGAACGGAACTCCATCGTGCCATCTTATGTTTTCATGTAAGTGGAATATTATGTAAGTGTTGTTAACCCATTCCCAACTCTTCGCCATGTGGGGCTCCAGTTGGAAGTTCTCCCCGTACCTTACGAGAGAATCATAGACAGGATCCCCGACAGCTCGTACAGAATATCCTGTTTGCATGAATATTGGATTAAGATTGTCAGCGTCGCTTGGTTGAACGTATCTTATCACGTCCTTTCCAGGTATCTCCCACTCATTGCAGCCATCTGTATCGTAGTATGGACTAAAGCCCTTGACATCTGCAGAAAGCAGGAAGGTGTTAACAACTCTCCAATATGGAATGACAGGCAATTCGTAGTAGAGAATTTCCGATGCCTTCAGGTATATCTTCTCCCTCTCCGCTGGATCAATGGTTTTGTCTCCTTCATCAATTAACTTGTCCAAGATACCGTTAGAGAAATTGAATATTTGAAGGCCGCCCTCAGAGTGGAAGTAGGTCCTTATTCCTGATGGGTCGAACCCATAACCGGTTTGAACTAAGAAGAGGTCGTATCCACCCTCCTCCCAGGTTTTAGGTGCACCTCTTATTCTATCCAAGAATTCACTGAAGTCGACAATGTGTAACTCTAACTTTATACCTATCTTAGGAAATTCGCTGGTCAATACTTCTCCTACATTCTGTCTGATCACATTTCCCTTCGGAACCATCAGATGGAGCGTGAAGAAATACCTTTCCTCTTCTTGTGCTCTAAGACGTATTGTTGAAGCGAGAGAAGCTATTACCAAGAGAAGGAGTGCAGAAAATACGAAGATCGCTTTTTGGAATTTTCCCATTACGTACACCTTTGACAGGCGCAAGTTTGGGATTTTTTATAAGCTTTTCGAAGAAAACCAGCCTGTGTTAATTAATATTTCAAAAACGATTTATTTTTTGAAATAAAAATTCCTTCCAATTTTACTCCAAGAGGAGAGGACTATTGGAAGAAAAGCAATAAAAAGAAGAACGTAAAGCCAACTTGGAGGCTTTGTGTAAAGCAATTTGTATCTCCCCTCAGCTATGAGCAATTCTTTAAGACTTCCACTCTTATCTCCAACCCACAGAGAGCTCCCCACCCAGCAAATGCCTGTTGGAAGTCTTCCAGGCGAATAAAAGGTTTCAAGCACTTCTCCAGTTGTAGGATCAATTCTTCTGATTCTCATGTCAGATGAACTTACCCATAAAGAGTCGTTCTTAAAATCCAAACCGAAAACTCCAAAAACTCTGACCACTCCTACAATCTCTCCAGAGCTTAAATTTATCTCAAAAACTTTCATTTGGTCCAAAGAACTTAACCACAGAGTATTTCTGTCCGTAACTGTGAGACCAGCGGGATATGTCCAATTACCTTCAATACAATCTATTATTGTGAAATTCGATAAACTTAAACGATAAAGTTTTCCTGTCCCAACTTCAGCTATCCAGAGACTTTTCTCTACGTATCCAAGCCCCCAAGGGGATTTGACTGGCGATCCGAGTGAAAAATCTATTTTTCCAGTCTCGATATTAAATCTTGAAATTGTACCGTTACTCGGAAAGCTTATCCATATGTATTCTTCTGATTCTCTTGTAATCCCATAAGGACTATGTTTAAAGAGTACAGTCCTCTTCTCAAGCAGGACTTCTTTCGAAATCGGCCTTTTAACCGTAAAAACTCCTAAATAAAAGAGTATATGAATTAATCCAAAGATTGCAATGATGATAATGGACGCTTTTATTTCAGCTGAATACTTGCTCTTCATCTTCTCACCAAAACACCTTTAAGAACATTGAAGAAGATGACAAGCGACATAATGTCCATCTTCGACTTCTATTAACTGAGGAACCTCCTTTTCACATATCTCCTTTGCGTATTCACATCTAGTGCGGAACCTACACCCAGAAGGTGGATTAATCGGGCTTGGTAAAGTCCCCTTCAGAGGAGCAGTTTTCATTTTTCTCTCAGGATCCGGAAGCGGTATGGACGATATAAGCCCCTTTGTATATGGATGCATTGGGTTTTCAAACAAAGATCTTTTATCCGCTATTTCCATGATTTTGCCAAGATACATTACACCTATCCTGTGAGAGATAAACCTGATAACGCTCATTTCGTGGCTAATTATCAAATAGGATAGATTATATTTTGTTTGAAGTAACTTCATGAGATTCAATATTTTAGCCTTTATTGAAACGTCAAGAGATGAAACTGGTTCGTCGGCAACTATAAGCTTAGGTTTTAGTATGAGAGCCCTAGCAATGCTTATTCTCTGCCTCTGACCACCGCTAAACTCTGCTGGATACCTATAGTAGTGTAATGGCGAGAGGCCAACCTCTTTTAGCATTGTAACGACTTCTGACCTTATTTCTTGGGAGCTCATGTCTGTGTGGAGCTCAAGCGGTTCTCCAATGGATTTTCCTATAGGAATTCTCGGATTAAGAGAGGTGTAAGGGTCCTGAAATATCATCTGAATGTTTCTTTTCACTTTCTTTAGGTCTTTTCTGCTCATACTTAGGATGTTCTGTCCTTCAAACTCTATTTTACCTGAATCAGGTTTCTCAAGGAGTACTATGCATCTCGCCGTAGTTGTCTTGCCGCTACCAGTTTCTCCAACTAGACCAAAGCATTCGCCCGGCTTTATCTCAAAGCTTACATTATCTACCGCTTTAATATCGCCTTTCTTCTTTGGAATGAGACCAAAAACGTATTTCTTAACAGGAAAGTATTTCTTGAGTTGGCTAACCTTAAGTAAATAGCTCATTTCATCACCCCTTCTTTGTAGAGAAAGCAAGCTACTTTCCTGCCATTTCCAACATCTATTAGTTCAGGATCTTTTTTTGTGCATATATCCATTGCGTGCTCGCATCTTGGATGAAATCTGCATCCTTCTGGAGGGTTCACTAGGCTGGAAACCTCTCCTTTTATCTCTTGAAGCATATCAACATCCTTGTGTGGTGGAGGTATGGCTCCAAGCAAGGCCTTCGAGTAGGGATGTAGGGGTTTTTTGTAGAAATCCTCAACTGGACCAATTTCCACTATTTTTCCAGCGTACATAACGGCCACTCTATCGGCAAGTTGAGCAGTGACTCCCAGGTCGTGTGTAACTAAAAGAATTGATGTTCCAAGTTTTTCTTTGAGTTCTTTAAGAAGAAGAAGAATCTGGGCTTGAATTGTAACGTCAAGATTTGAAGTAGGCTCATCTGCAATTACTAGGTCTGGATTACAAGATAGAGCCAGAGCTATCATAGCCCTTTGTCTCATTCCAGCACTATATTGGTGAGGATAGCTATGGGCCATATCCTCTGGCGAAGGTATCTTAACAAGGCTTAGTGCTTCATAAGACTTCTTCCAAGCTTCTTTGCCTTTCAGAGCCTGATGAATTGTTATCGCTTCAACTATCTGATCTCCTATTCTAAAGACAGGGTTCAGACTTGAGGTAGGATCTTGGAAGACGATAGCAACCTTGCTGCCTCTAAATTGCTGAATTTGTTTTTCGTCATATTTTAGGATATCTTCACTTCCCTTGTAAAGTATTTCTCCTCCAACTATCTTCCCAGGTCTTTGTACCAACCTACAAAGAGATAAACTTAAAGTGGACTTACCACAGCCAGATTCTCCCACGAGGCTAAGGGTTTCTCCTTTGTATATTTTCAAAGAAACGTCGTCAACTGCCTTAACGACGCCGTCTAATGTATAGTAATACACTTTCAGATTTCTTATGTCGAAAAGTACCTCTTTTTCCTCTTCATCCATTTTAACCAACCTTCTCAACCTCGAAAGAGTCCCTTATAGCGTCTCCAAGAAGGTTAAACCCTAAAACTGCGAAAAGTATGGCTATTCCTGGAAAAGTTGATTCCCACCACGCAGTTGCCACAGAAACACGGCCTTGTGTAATTATTTTTCCCCAAGAGATTAAGGTGGGATCTCCTAGACCGAGGAAACTCAAACCTGCTTCTGTTAATATGGCTCCAGCCATTTGAAATGTTAGTACCACGATTATTGGAGGCAAGGCATTGGGTAATATGTGTCTAAACATTATTCTGAGCGAGCTTCCTCCCATCACTTGAACTGCCTCCACATAGGGAGTTTTCTTTAAGGATAGAAACTGGCTTCTAGTTATCCTTGCTAAACCTGGCCATCCAGTTACTCCTATCGCAAATATTATCACATTGGTTCCTCTCACTTCAAACATCGAAAGAAATACGATTATCAGGAACAAGGTAGGGATAGTTAGCATGATATCAGTAAATCTCATTAAGATTTCATCAACCCACTTTCCGAAATAACCTGCTAGACTCCCTATTAGCACCCCAAATAGGAATAGAAGTACTATAGAACCAAGTCCAACCTTCAGGGACGTTCTTGCTCCGTAGAATATTAAAGCTAGCATATCTCGTCCCAAGTTATCAGTACCAAGAGGAACGCTCCAATCCTTGAAAGGCGGAGTATATCTCATTTCTAGGCGTGGTTTTGGATATGGAAAGAGAGTTGAAGCGCTTACTGCCATAAAAATAAGTGAAAACACAATTATAGCGCCAAAAATTCCCAAATAGTTCCTCCTAAACCTCCTCAAAAACCGTCTTAGATAACTTCTTCCTTTTATTATCTTCTTTTCCATGTCTTCTTCCATTTTATCACCCTAATCATAGGTGATGCGAGGATCAAGAAACGCATAAACGATGTCTGTTATCAAATTGGCTAATACCACCATAACTGCAGTCATCATAGTTGTTCCCATTATCACAGGGTAGTCCCTCGTAAAGGTTGCATCAACTATAAGCCTGCCCATGCCAGGCCAAGCAAAAACTGTCTCTATTAAAACGGCCCCAGACAGAAGAAAACCAAATGCAAGACCAATTGCGGTAACGAACGGGAGTAGTGCGTTCCTCAGAGCGTGTTTGTATATGACAACCCTCTCCTTGAGACCCTTCATCCTGGCCGTCATTATGTAATCCTTTGAAAGGACATCAAGTAAGCTTGATCTAAGTAACCTCGTCAAATACGCAGTTCTCAAATATCCGAGGGTCATGGCTGGAAGGATTAGATGATAAATTTGATCTTTTATGGATTCCCAAGTCGAACTATACACCATTCCAGTTGTGTGCGAACCGCAAGTAGGTAGAAGGTTCAACCTGACTGCAAAAAGTAGTATCAAAAGGATTCCTAACCAAAAGCTTGGCATAGATACTCCTAGTAGAGAAATCACCCTGGAAATGTTGTCAACAATGCCCCCTTCTTTAACTGCAGAGATCGTACCCAAAGGTATTGCCAATAGTATGGCGATGAGCTCTGCTGTAAGAACCAATTTCACTGTGTTTGGAACTCTTATCATAATGGCATCGCTAACTGCTCTATGAGTGATAAAAGAGTATCCCATGTTGCCTGAGAGAAGCATCTTAAGCCAAGAAATGTATTGAACCCATATAGGGTCGTTTAGATGATATTTCTCTCTTAAGAACTCGATCGTCTCCATAGAAACTCTAGGATTGAACCCTAAGAAGAATTGGAACGGGTCTCCAGGAGCTGCGTGAATTATGGTAAAAACTATCACTGAAATGGCAAACAAAGTAGGTAAAGCTATGAACGTTCTCCTTACCACATAATCCTTAAGGGCCATTATCATGGGCACAATTCATAATAATAAAAAAATAACTGATTGGGCTCCTTTTTCCTTCTTAGACTCCAACCCACGATCATCCATAAAGCTTAGACTTGAATATGGGTTGTTTAATTGGTATTTCTTAGCTAATGCAGTAAAAAAGAAAAATTCTGGACTCAAGCCCACGGAGTTTTCCTCTATTCTTTTATCAATCTGTAAAGGTAGTACTCAACAGGCAGAAGGACGACTCCTATTATGATCCAAAAAATGGATCCTCTTAGGCTTTCTCCTTTAATATAATTCCATACTGTAAACAATATCCCTAGGGACAGGCTAAGAACTATTGTAAGCAGAATTATGTGAAATGCGAGATAAATTCCTAATGCAATGAACAATGCGTATATGTCTTTTTTATCTGGTTTCATCTCAAACACTGGCTTAACTCAACGCTTTTATTTTAGACTTTTTTCTGGCATTGGATGCGTGAATGAATTTAGGAGTTATTATAGAAGAGATCTTAAGGAATGTTCCAGATTATCGGGAGTTCAAAACAGTAGAGGAACTTAACGAGTCTTCTAGAAAGCTTGCGGAAGAATACCACGAGGTGGCTGAGTTAAAGGAGATAGGCAAATCAAGAGACGGAAATCCAATACTTTCTCTGAAGATTGGGGAAGGTCGACTAAATGCAGTCCTTTTTGCGTTTCCCCACCCTAATGAACCTATAGGTAGCATGATGCTAGATTATTTAGCCAGCGTTTATGCAGAAAACGAGGTGTTAAGGAAGACTCTGAACTTTACCCTTCATATCGTTAAGGTGTCAGATCCTGACGGTGCTATGCTAAATGAAAATTGGTTCAAAGGACCGTTCACGCCTCTTAACTATGCTTTGAATTTTTACAGACCTGCTGGAAACCAGCAGGTCGAGTGGACTTTCCCTATAAAATACAAGAATCTGAATTTCAACAAACCAATTCCAGAAACAAGAGCGTTAATGACTCTTATAGATGAAACAAAGCCAGATTTCATCTATTCTCTTCACAATGCTGGGTTTGGAGGGGTTTATTATTACCTAAGCCGTGACATACCGCTTCTCTACCCGATTTACCAGTACATGGCCTACAAGCAGGAATTGCCCTTAAGCCTTGGAGAACCGGAGATGCCATATGCCGTCAAGTTTGCAGATGCAGTATACTCCTTGCCAAGCACTAAAGATAGATACGACTATTTGGAGGAACATTCAGACAAAGATCCAGCAGAAATAATCAAGAGCGGGACATCTAGCGTGGATTATGCCAAAAGGGTTAATCCAAAAATCGTTGAGCTTGTTTGCGAAGTGCCCTATTACTATGATCCTAGGATAGATGATCTCTCTGAGTCTGATGTTATAAGAAAAGATGCCATATTATCAAAGCTTGAATTTAGAGAAGACCTATACAAATTTCTCTATAGTAGGTTTAAGAAAATACACAATCTCCTGACAAGACCATCAAAGTTCAAGGAGTCTATAGAATACTTTCTTGAGGTCGGACTAGAGTCTATTAAGGCAGAGAGAAACTGGGCTGAGAGTGATCCAGAGCTAGAAAGACCTGCAACGGTAGCAGAGAAATTTGACAACGAATTAGTGAGTAAATTTTATTCTATGCTAATCACAGGTCTCTTTCTAAGAATGATAAACCATCAACTAGAAGAAAGCCCAGACAAAGTGTTGAAAGACTTAGCTGAAGAAGTAAAAGGAAAGCTCTTAGAACTAAATGAGATTGTTGAAACAAAAATGAATTACCGAGTAATCCCAATAAAGAAGCTTGTAACTGTACAACTGGCTGCTGGCCTCTACACAATGCTTCACATAAAAGAAGTAAGGCTTAAGGATTAGGTCCTTCGTGATTTCGCTATTTTATCTACAAAAGTACTCTGCTGCCAAATAAAGTGCGTGAGCAGCTGCAACAGCTCTCTCAGGGGAAGAAAAGACAGGTATCCCTCTCCTTTCAAGTTCTTGAGATTGTTTTTTAGTAAAAGGCCCTCCTGCAGCCACTGCAATGATAGGTTTTCCATATTTCTTCATTTTCGGAACCAGATGGACAACCTCTTCTCCCAACGGTGTGTCTTGAAAGACAAAGAAAACCATCAGGATGTCTACACTTAGGTCCTCAAGAAGAGTTCTGATGGAAATTTCATAATCCCTCACTGTTGCGCTTCCAGTTAAATCAACAGGGTTTCCTACTTGAGCATAAGAAGGCAATTGCCTTCTTAACTCCTTTTTTGTTTTTTCTGAGTACTCAGCAAGCTTCATTCCTCTCTGAATGATCTCGTCTGTAGCCATTACACACGGGCCCGCTCCATTCGTTACCATAGCAATCCTAGGGCCAGCCGCTAAAGGTAACATAGAAAGAGCCTTTGATACCTCGTACAGTTCCTCAAACGTTCTGACCTCTACAACTCCGCATTGTTTGAATGCAGAGGAGATTATCTTGTACGAACCTGCAATAGATCCTGTATGAGAAACAGCAGCCATAGATCCCTCTTTTGTCCTACCAGATTTCAGGACAACTATTGGTTTGAGCTTTGATATTTCTTTGCATGTCTCCATGAACTTTCTACCATTTGAGATGCTCTCAGCGTATATTGCAATTACCTTTGTCTCAGGATCCCCTCCTAGATACCTTATCAGGTCCGCCTCATCTACATCAGCTCGATTTCCGTAGCTTACGAATTTGCTGATCCCAATCCCATCCTCTGCTGCCCATTCCAAAAAAGCACATCCAAAAGTACCACTTTGAGTAAGGAAAGCAATGTCCCCCTTGGGAGGTCTAAGCATCCTTTCCCTAGATTGAAAGAAAGTGTCTATTCTTGTGTCTCCGTCGAATATTCCTATGCAATTTGGGCCGATTATTCTCATCCCATATCTTCGAGCTATCTCAACGCATTTTCTTTCTATTTCGGCCCCTTCCGGTCCAATTTCTTTAAATCCACCAGAAACTATGACTATGGCTTTTATTCCCTTTTTTCCGCACTCCTCTACGACTTTTAGCACAGCTTTTGGAGGAATGGAAAGGACGGCTAGATCCACTTCATCAGGGATCTCCAATACGCTTCCATAACACCTAAGTCCAAGGATCTTTTCGGCTCTGGGGTTTACTGGATAAACGTTACCTTTGTAATCTCCCTCGACAAGACTTCTTAAGATCTCATGTCCTATTTTTCCAGGCTTTGTTGATGCTCCGACTACTGCAACAGATCTAGCTTTAAAGAAGTAGTCAAGGCCCTGCATAGGATTTCCTTTCAATAAGTTCATGTTCACTTATCAAGTTGAGTGATGCGCTGATTGACCCTCATCGCAACTTATTTCAAGTGACTTGAGAGACATAAGGGAATTTTGTCGAAAGTTGATCAGTCTTTTTATCTATTTCCTTCACACCTCATTTAGGTGATGATGCATTGACCTTTGAGTTTAAAACTATTAAGGAGGCTGAGGAGGCACTAGAAAGGGTAGAAGAAGACCTTATCATGGGAAAGATAAGTGAAGAGGAATACAAAAATCAGAAAAGAAAAATAAAGGCTTATATCTCACTTTTAGAGCTTGAAGACATGCTTATTGAAGGAAAAATCACTGAAGATGAGTACAAACAAAAGAAAGCGGAGTATCAAGCTATCATTTCTGGAGAAGCCGTTGTTGAGGAGGAAGCAGCCCCGCTCGCTAAAGAAGTAAGGAAAATTGTTTCAAAAATCAAGGAGGTAAAGGGCAAGAGGGAGAAGCTGAGAGATCTCTTAGTGAATAAAGAGATAAGTGAGAAAACCTTCAACAAACTTGACTCTGAGTACGAAGAAAAAGAAAAGAGCCTTACAAGTGAACTAGCAGAGAAGAAGGAGGAACTCGAGAGCAGGATATCTGAAATAGAGGAGGAACTCGAGAAGGTAAGGCTACAGCTCGAAGAACTGAGGGCAAGACTTGCACTTGAAGAGATAAGTGGTTCGGAATATGATTCAAAGAAATTAGACTTGGAAGAGAAGGAGAAGAGGCTATCAAACGAGATGATATCCTTAAAAGAGGCCCTCGAGCTCTTAGGCTAAACTTCTCTTTTCATATCGATATTTCTTTTAGCTTCTATTAGGTCTACCTGTTATAGTTCCTTATATGAATTAAGTGACCTTTTTCAGATGACTTTAGAACCATTTTGAAATGAGTTCATCCTTCAGAAAGTGTTATTATGACAGAACGTATATGTTGTACAAAATACATTTGGAGACATGTGAAAAGGCGAGAAAATTGCAAAACGATTTGTTAAAAACGAGAATAATTCCAGCTACAATCTTACTGCTGGTTGGAGTTCTTATTGAATTCATCGAGTACAAGATAAGGCATAGGAAAAGTAGGAGGGTTTCTATCGATCTAATACCAGGATGGCTCGCAAAGCTTGAAGGAAAAATGCTTTTAAGGCTAAATCAGCTTTCTCAAAAGCCTGTTATCGGTAGATATCTCAAATCAGCGTCTATTTTAGGTGAAGAGATGACTATTATAGGTCTGAGCGCAATAATGTGTGTTCTCGGAGCCACAACTCAAGGAATCCTCCTTTTCTCATCTTTTATAGGAGGAACTGCCGTTGTCCTCCCTCTAAAAGCGTTAATTTCTAGACCAAGGCCCTATCAAACGCACAGCTCCGTCAGACGTTTAGCTGACGAAATTGGGGCTGGTTTTCCTAGTGGTCACTCGATGAATGCCTTTATCATAGCTAGGATATTGACCAGCTTTTACCCGCTGTTAGGGCTTGTATTGTATCCAATTGCGGCTTCAACTGCTGTCAGCAGAGTATACCTTGGGCTTCATTATCCAACGGATGTGATGTTTGGATCGCTCATAGGATGGACTATAGCAGGAGAGGCCATATATCGGCAAGATTTAGTGATCTCAATTGTTTACTCTTTAATTAAACTTATCACTGGATGAAATTCTTTGTTTTAAGGGCTACTGAAATGTTTTCTGCTTAGTTGCGTCTGTTAGTAAGAAGTTTGATGATTATTTCCCAAATGTTAAGAATCTACATGGCAAATCTGATACTTATATGGAAGATTCTTTATGTTTTTTAGAAACAAGACCAAGAATAAATTAGAGAAGCTCTCTTACGGTTGTTTCCGGTGTAATGGCCATTTTTTGTAGGTAGACTTTATAAGAAGAGCCTTGCGTCCTCCTAGAAGGAGGATGGAAGTGAGGAATCAAGCGTACAATAATGCTCAGAGGTCTCTAAATTACCTGAAGAATGAAATAAAAGTTCTAGAATTCTCAATGTCTCTATTGGCTCCTATTCCTCTTAGAGATATGCCTTTCCGGCCAAGAAGCTCATTTATCAAGCGTGAATATTTTTAACTAATGGTTGGTGGGGAGGTTGAAGAGTGAAATGCCTGCTGGTAGCAAGCTCCTACCGAGTCAAAAGGTCAAAATTTCAAGAGGAAAAGTCCATATTATCGAAGAAAGATGTAAAGGATGCGGTTTATGCACTGATTTCTGTCCTAAGCAGGTTTTGCATAGATCTGAAAGAGTTAACGAGAAGGGATATCACCTTGTTGAAGTCATAGAAGAACCTGAAAAAGGGAAATTCTGCGTAGCCTGCGGCTTCTGTCAGATTATTTGCCCAGAATACGCAATTTGGGTGGAGAAGAGGGAGGAGTACGTTTGATTTGGAGGCGATATGATTGGGAAAGGCCGTTCTGACGGGGAGGCACTTCTGGTATGGGAATATTGCCATAGCTGAAGGTGCTATAGCTGCAGGCTGCAGATTCTTCGCGGGTTACCCCATAACCCCTGCCAGTGAGATAGCAGAGCATATCTCCAGGAGGTTTCCAGAAGTAGGCGGAATTTTTGTTCAGTTTGAGGATGAACTCGCTTCAATGGCGGCCATTCTGGGTGCCTCATGGGCAGGAGTAAAGTCAATGACTGCAACATCAGGACCTGGCTTCAGTCTGATGATGGAGAATATAGGACTAGGTGTCATGATGGAAGTTCCAGTAGTCGTCGTGGATGTCCAGCGGGGTGCACCCAGCACAGGTCTTCCTACTCTAACGGCCCAAGGTGACGTTATGCAAGCGAAGTGGGGTAGCCATGGACAGTACGAGATAATAGCCCTCTCTCCAGAATCCCCTCAAGAGGCCTTTGACCTGACGATACGATGCTTCAACCTTGCTGAGAAGTATAGAGTTCCAACAATCTTGCTTGCAAGCGAATCGGTATGCCACAGCGCTGGAAAGGTAGTAGTCCCACCTGAAGAAGAGATAGAGATCGTTTACAGAAAGAAACCTTCTGTTCCGCCGGATGAGTATCTACCCTATAAGCCAGACGAGGATTTGATCCCTCCCATGGCATGTGCAGGAGAGGGATACTCAATAAAGACCACAGGCCTTACCCATGATGAGAGAGGTTATCCTGATACAACCCCAGAAGCTCAAGAAAAGCTTGTCAAGCGTCTTAATGACAAGATCAGGATGCACAGGGAAGAGATCGTGGAAGTTGAGGAGGATTTCATGGATGACGCTGAAATCGCCGTAGTCTCTTACGGTCAGGTCTCTCGTCCGGCCAAAAGGGCAGTGAAAATGGCTAGGGAGGAAGGAATAAAGGCTGGAAGCATAAGATTGATAACCGTCTGGCCTTTTGCAGAACACATAATAAGAAAATGGGCAAAACAGGTGGATTTCTTCGTAGTTCCTGAACTAAACTACGGTCAGATCTACTTGGAAGTAAAGAGAGAAGCCTGCGGAAATGCAGAAACCATTTTAGTACCTAGAATGGGAGGTAGGCTAATTACACCAGAGGAGATCTATCATGAAATCAAAAAGGTTGTTGGGAGGTGAGATCTTCAATGGAAGAAACTTGTGAGTTGTTACACCCAATAGATAGGTGGCTAAAAACCGAAAGGATGCCCCACATATGGTGCCCTGGATGTGGTGTAGGTCCAACGATTCACGCTTGGGTGAGAGCCTTAGAAAGGGTGGGAATAGAGAAAGAGAAAGTTGTCTACGTTTCTGGAATAGGTTGCTGCGGTAGGGGATCCGGCTATCTGGATGTAGACGGTTTTCACACCACTCATGGAAGGGCAATCCCGTTTGCAGTTGGGCTAAAGCTTGCCAATCCTGAGCTTTGCGTTACTGTTATATCGGGCGATGGAGATCTGTTCGCCATAGGCGGGAACCATTTCATACATGCTTGCAGGAGAAACAATGATCTGCTTGTTATCTGCGTCAACAATTTCATCTACGGAATGACTGGTGGTCAGCTCGCTCCCACAACTCCTCATGGTGGTTATTCGACAACCAGTCCTTATGGAAACATCGAGCATCCATTTAACACCCCCCATCTAGCTGATGCTGCGGGAGCGGTATACGTAGCAAGGTGGACAAGCATCCATGTAAGAGAACTGGAGCTTTCCATTGCTGAGGCATTGAGGATGAAGGGCTTCAGATACATAGAGGTTTTGTCTCCTTGCCCAGTAAACTTTGGGAGGAGGAATAATTTCCCTGAACCCGATGCCATGGCCAAATGGTTTGCCCAGTCCTCAGTGATCATGCATGGAGCCGACACAAGTAAGGTGGCTATCGACATGGGCAAACCCATAATTTTAGGAAACTTCGTTAAGAGAGAGGGCAAGCCTACCTACTATGAACTTCTTAGGAAGTTAGAGGAGATGAGGCGGAAGAGATGAGAAGGAGGGCCAGAAGGGAGGTCATGTTCGCTGGCTTCGGTGGTCAGGGAATAATAACGGCCGGTTTTATAGTTGGCAGGGCTGCGGCCGTATACGATAACAAGGAGGCGACATTAACGCAAGCCTATGGGCCGGAAGCCAGGGGATCAACGTGTTATAGCGGCGTTGTGATAGATGATGAGGAGATAGACTACCCGTACCTTCTCAATCCAGAAGTTATAGTGGTAATGAGCAAGGACGCTTATGAGAAGTTTCTGCCAAGGCTTAGAGAAGGTGGGATCTTGATAGTTGACAGCTCAATAGTCAAACCCGACGATAGGGCGAATAAGTTCAATGTCTACGAGGTTCCGGCCACGGAAGAAGCGGAGAAGATGGGTGCAAGAATCGTGGCAAACGTCATCATGCTTGGTTTCTTAGGAAAGGTTTGGGATGCTGTAAGCGTTGAGGCACTAAGAGAGTCCGTTAAGTCCACTGTTCCAAGAAAGTACTTGGATCTAAACCTCAGAGCATTTGAAAGGGGAGTTGAACTTGGAGAAAAGGCATTACAAAAGAGGGTTGAGGTGTGATCAGGATGGAGAATCCAGCACCTAGGCCATATTCAGATGCTAAGGGAAGATATGGAAAAGAAAGGATAGGTGTGTTTGTGTGCCACTGTGGTAGAAATATTGCCGCAACAGTTGATGTAAAGAAGGTTGTAGAGGAGATTTCAAAGCATCCAGCCGTTGTGCATGCAGAGGACTACGACTACATGTGCAGTAAGCCAGGTCAAGAGCTTATAGAGAGAGCTATTGAGGAAAAGGGATTAACTGGAGTAGTTGTCGCTGCTTGCTCTCCTTCGATTCACGAAACAACATTTAGAGAGGTTGTTGAACACGCTGGTCTAAACCCCTACAGATGTGAGATGGCGAACATCAGGGAACAGTGCAGCTGGGTTCATGAGGAGAGGGACAAAGCAACAGAGAAGGCTACGAGGCTTATCAAGAGCGTTATCGAAAAGGTGGTTAGGAATGAGGAGCTTGAGCCTGTCAAGGTTGGTCTACACAAAAAAGCCCTAGTAATAGGTGGAGGAATTGCTGGAATTAGGGCCGCTCTTGACATAGCAAATGCTGGCTTTCAGGTTATCTTAGTGGAGAGGAAGCCCACTATAGGAGGACACATGGCCCAGTTGGCGGAGACCTTCCCAACACTTGACTGCGCCCAGTGCATCCTAACCCCGCTAATGAGCGAAGTCGCCAATCACCCAAACATCAAGCTGTTAACCCTTTCGGAAGTTATTGATGTTGAGGGATATGTGGGAAACTTTCACGTGCGCATCAAGAAGAATCCCCGGTATGTGGACCCGGATAAGTGCAACCTTTGTGATAATTGTACAGAGGTCTGTCCTGTAGTTGTTCCCTCTGAGTTTGACGAGGGATTAAGCCTTAGGAAGGCTATTTATATACCGTTCCCTCAAGCCGTGCCATCCTCCTATGTTATCGATCCAGATGCTTGCCTTGGAATGAACCCAATAATTTGTGGTAAATGTGCAGAACCTGATGTTTGTGGTCCAGGCGCAATTAACTTCTATGATCAGCCCGAAATAATAGAGGAAGATGTTGGGGTCATAATTGTTGCAACTGGTTACGAGATTTACGACCCTAAAAAAATCAGCGAGTACGGAGCTGACAAGTATCCGGACATAATAACCTCCCTTCAGTTTGAACGCCTGCTTTCTCCAAATGGTCCCACAGGAGGAATACCGAAGAGGCCCAGTGACGAGAAAATCCCGAAGAGAATAGCCTTCATTCACTGCGCAGGATCCAGAGACGAGAAACATCGGCCCTATTGCAGTCACATTTGTTGTACTTACTGTTCGAAACACGGTCTCCTGTTCAAGGAGCTTGTACCTGATGCCGAAGTTTATTCCTTTTACATAGACATCAGGGCTGTGGGGAAGAACTATGAAGATTTCGTGAAAAGAGCCCAAGAAGAAGCTGGTATTCAATTTATCAGGGGCAAGGTCTCCAAAATTTACGAAGAAGACGGAAAAGTGAAGATATTTGCTGTTGATACCTTGTTGAACAGAAGGATAGAGGTTGAGGTCGACATGGCTGTCTTGGCCTTGCCAATAGTGCCAGCTCAGGGAATTGCAGATTTGGCAAGCAAGATGCGAATTCAGATTGATAACTACGGCTTCCTTCAGGAACGTCACCCGAAGCTACATCCGGTAGAATCTGCAACACCTGGCATCTTTTTTGCTGGTGCTGCGCAATCTCCGAAGGACATACAGGACACAGTGGCCCAGGCTAGCGCCGCTGCAAGTAAAGCATTGGAGATTCTTACACAGGATGAAATAAGCCACACACCAACGGTCGCCAGTGTGGATAGAGACCTTTGCAGTGGATGTCGCCTTTGCCTTTCCGTTTGCCCATATGGGGCCATAAGGATAGTAGACGGTAAGGCTGAAGTTAATGAGATAATCTGCGAAGGATGCGGAGCATGTGTTTCCACGTGTCCTTCTGGCGCGATAAGCCTTAGAAACTTCACAGATGAACAGCTTGATGCCATGATCGAAGCGGTTGTGGGAGGGATTTAAGATGAGCGAAGAGTTTGAGCCCAAGATCATCGCGTTTCTTTGTAGATGGTGTGGTTATGCTGGAGCAGACATGGCTGGGACTTCCCGATTAAAGTATCCGCCCACGATTACGCCGATCCGAGTTCCATGCACCGGAAGAATTGATATGGAACACGTCCTAAGGGCCTTAAAAATATCTGATGGTGTCTTAATTGCAGGGTGCCATACTCCGGGAGACTGCCACTATGTCCGAGGGAACTTTCAATGCTTTAAGCGCGTTACCCTCCTAAAGAAGTTCCTAAAACAAATGGGGATAAACCCAGCACGTGTCAGATTAGAATGGATTTCGGCAACAGAGGGAAGGAAATTCGCCAGAGTGATAAAGGAGTTTACTGAAGAATTGAAGGAATTAGGCCCGTTGAGGGGAGTGGAATGAGAAAGATAAAGCTGGCTGTAGATTACGGCTCGATATGTGGCGGCTGTGATGTCGCATTTATTGATGCTGGTGAGAAGTTAATAGAACTGGCTAATGCTGCCGAAATAGTCTTTTGGCCAGCTGTTGTAGACGGCAAAGAAGAGGACCTGAGGAAAACTAGAGAAATAGATATAGGCATATTCTTTGGTGCAATTCGTACTGAAAGACATAAAGAGGCCCTTGAACAGCTAAGGGAGAAATCCCGTATATTGGTAGCATTCGGAACTTGTGCATGTTATGGTGGAATTCCAGGTCTTGCAAATTCGGTTGAAAGCCGAGTTCTGCTTAAAAAAGGATATGTGGCTACAAAGAGCACGGACAATCCTGATGGCAAGCTGCCAGGATTTGAGGAATTTAAAGAGGCTGCTTTAAGACTACCTAGACTTAGATCTTTAGTTTCACCCATTTGCGACTTTGTGGACGTAGATATTTGGGTGCCAGGTTGTCCCCCACCAGTTGAATCTGTGAACAAGCTGATAGATGTAGTTAAAGATCTACAGGAAGATCAGGTGCCACCAAAAGGACTTTTTATCGCTGAAGGAAGGAGTTTATGTGATTTCTGTGAGCGTGAAAAGCCAGAGGTGCTACGTATAAAGAGATTTAGGAGGGTTCACGAAGGCGAGATCAAAAGGGATGAATGTTTCTTAAAACAAGGAATCATTTGCCTGGGGCCCGTAACGAGGGGTGGTTGCGGGGCAAGGTGCATTGATGCGAATATGCCATGTAGAGGGTGTTTCGGACCTGTTCCAAACGTTGAAGATCAAGGGACTAGGTTCCTAAGTGCAGTTGCTTCAGCGCTCATGGCTGAAGAGGAGCGAGAGGTGGGTGAGGAAGAGTTAAGAAAACTGATAGATGAATTACCAGACCCGCTAGGGCTCTTTTACATGTATTCCCTTGCTGCATCCATAATAAACAGGAGGTACTTGGATTTGGAGGGAGATTAAGGATGGGTGAGAAAGAGAGAAAGATCATAACGATTGAGCCGGTTACTAGGCTTGAGGGAGAGGCTAAGATCAATATAATATTGGATGAGGAGGGAAATGTTAAGGACGCTTACTTTCAAGTGATGGACTATAGGGCCTTTGAAGTCCTCTCGGTTGGAAGACAGGCAGAGGAAATGCCCAGAATAGCAAATCGTATTTGCGGGGTTTGCTCCTGGGCTCACCACATGGCAGCTGTAAAGGCCTTAGACCAACTTTTTGGAAGAGATCCGCCTCCAACTGCAAAGAAGCTGAGAGAGCTTTCATACTGTGCCCACACCATCCACAGTCACATAATTCATTTCTTCCTCTTCGCTTCTCCAGATCTCTTCCTCTCGCCAGATGCAGAGCCATCAGTAAGGAACTTCATTGGTCTTCTTCAGAGGCATCCTGAGCTCACTAAAAGGGCTCTCAAGTGGCATACAGAATCAGAGAGGGTACAAGAGATCATTGGAGGGAAGGCGGTTCATCCTCCGTTTGCAATTCCAGGAGGAGTAAGCAAACCCTTAACTGAGGAGGAGAGGGTAAAGGTCATAGAAAAGGCAAAGGGATTGCTGGACTTCTCCCTAGACTCCCTTTCCTTCTTCAAGAAGAACATTATTGAAAACGAAAAGTATAGGGACCTGTTTTTCGGCGATCTTTATCGTCTGGAGACCTATTACATGGGATTGGTGGATCCAAATAACCAGATCAACTTCTATGATGGGAAAATACGGGTCATAGACCCTGAAGGTCATGAAACCTTCAAATTTGATTGCTCTGACTATCTTGATTATATAGCAGAGAGAGTTGAGCCTTGGACTTATACCAAATTCCCATATTTGAAGAAGATCGGGTGGAAAGGACTTGTAGATGGAAAAGGAAGTGGAGTCTATAGAGTAAATTCACTCCCACGCTTAAATGTATCAAAAGGTATGCCAACACCTAAGGCACAAGAGGCTTACGAGGATTTCATGGATACATTGGGCAGACCAGCTCACGCCACTCTAGCCTTTCATTGGGCGAGATTGATAGAGATGATATATTGTTCTGAAAGAATGCTTGAGCTTTTGGAAGATCCAGAAATCACCAGCAAAGATGTCATGAATTACACGGGTGATTACAAGGGAGAAGGTATGGGAGTAGTAGAAGCTCCCCGCGGTACGCTAATCCATCACTACGAAGCTGATGAGAATGGAATAATCACGAATAGCAACTTAATAGTGCCAACTACCATGAACAATGCCGCTATATGCATGGAGATTAGGAACTCGGCTAGGAAACTTATTAGAGGAGGAAATGTACCAGAAGGAGTCTTAAATCGGGTAGAGATGGCTTTTAGGGCATATGACCCATGTTTATCCTGTTCTACCCATGCTTTGCCGGGAGAAATGCCACTTGAGGTCGTAATAATGAGTGAAGATGGAAGGGTACTGAGGAGGCTGAGGAGAGGTTGAATTCTACCCTGGTATTGGGTTGGGGCAATCCTTTATTTGGTGATGACGGCTTTGGAGTTAGAGTAGTGGAAAAACTGAGGAAAATGAATCTTCCAAAAGACATAAGGGTAGAATCCTGCTCTTCTTCCCCGTTCTCAGTTATGAGAAAGATGCTCAATTATAGGAAGGTCATAATAATAGACACGCTCCAGATCCCACACGTAAAAGAGGGGAGTGTTTTAAGACTTAACCTTAAAGAGCTCTGTGACTCACCAAACCTAATCAATCCACATAGCCTTAGTCTTCCAGCTGTCTTGGAAATTTACAGAACTTTGTACCCAGATCAGGTCCCTGATGAGGTACTCGTCGTAGGTGTGTGTGTTGGACCTCCCAAAGTTAGCGAGGGGTTGTCAGAAGAGGTTGAGGCAAAAATCGACGAGGTTGTTGAGTTAGTTGTGAGAGAGGTAGGAGGTAAGGGAAATGAATGAGCTAGCTAAGAGGGTGATCGAGATCAGCGGTCAGAACGTCTATGCATGCTATCAGTGCGGTTGTTGTAGTGCTGGATGCATGTTCACTGAAAAGATGGATATCCTACCAAATCAGGCAATTGCACTCATTCAGAGGGGAGATAAGAGCGTTCTCGAGAAAGAGACGCCTTGGATATGTGCATCCTGTTTCGTCTGTACTGTAAGGTGCCCAAGAGGCTTGGATGTGGCGGCAATTATGGAGGCTTTAAGAGAAATCAAGATCAGGGAGAGGGACTTCATAAGAGTAGATCTCAGGAAAATCGAAAACATAGAGAAACTACCGCAAATAGCAATAACAGCTGTAGCTCAAAAGTTCACGTGGTGATCGAGATGAAAGTCCTCTTTTATCCCGGTTGTTCTCTTAAGAACAACTATCCTGAATTTGAAAAGAGCTCCATCGAGGTCTGTAAAAAGCTTGGGATCGAGCTGTTGGAGATCCCTAGATGGACATGTTGCGGAGTCAACTTCAGCCTTGCCACTGATAACGTGATGCGACATCTGGGGGCAGTTCGCTCACTCATTAATGCTCAGGAGAAGGTAGAGGAGATGGACGCCAAAATAGTAGTCACAGCCTGTTCAATGTGCTATAACGTATTGAAGAGGGTAAATCTAACGCTTAAAGAAGAGCCAGACAAGTTAGAGACCATAAACTCTTTCATCGACGATCAACCAGACTACGTGCCAGAGTTAAAGATAACTCATCTCCTCACCCTACTTAAAGAGGTGGGCTTTGAAAAGGTCGAAAATAAAGTCATTATGCCTCTAAAGGGATTGAAAGTGGCGTCTTATTATGGCTGTGCTCTCCTTAGGCCCAACAAGCCAGAAGGCATTCCAGTAGATGATCCAGAGAACCCGGCCATCCTTGAAGATCTTATGAAAAGTATAGGAGCCGAGCCCGTGGAGTTTCCCTTCAGGACAGAATGTTGTGGGAACTACCACGTTGTGTTTAGGCCTGACATCGTGGAGATGAGGACTGAGAAGATTATCAGCTCGGCTAAGTCGAGAGGGGCTGATGTTATTGTCACCTCCTGTCCTCTCTGCCTGTATAACCTTGAGCGGGGGAATGAAGTCCTTGATGGGAGGGACAGAATTCCGGTTGTCTTCTTCACTCAACTAATGGCACTGGCCTTAGGAACCGACTCTTACCTAAATGACGAGATTAAAGAGAAAATCTTGAGAAAGATAGAAGGAAGCCCTGCCTAAAGAAAAGTACCAATTTGTACGATCGAGTGATACCAAGAAGCTGAGAAGTAATGGTAAGCATAGCTCTAACAATATAACGTGTTCCTATGCCCTCAAAGGATCTTTCTTAACTTTTTATTGTGGGAAAATCAGAGGCCGACGAGTCCAAGAGGAATGACTTCTATGCCTCTCCTTTCGAGTTCTCTTATGAATGGATTAATTCCAACACAGTCAGAAGCAATATGACCGGTGACTAACAGGTTTCCTTCCAATTCTAAGCTGGCTAAGATTTCCAGATCTTTCGGTTCTATGTGAATATATATCAGGGTGTCAACTCCGTACTCGAAGTAGGCTTTAGCAACATCGCTGCCGCCATTTGTAAGAGCTCCATGCGCGACAACTGCTTTTCCAACCTTGTTCTCCTCGTCTCCAAGCACAAGCATTATTGGAGTCTTCGCTGAACTAAATTCCTTTAGTTTCGTGAATGCCAACATGAGATCTCCTACTTTAGCATCTTTTCCAACCTTATCAACTACTTCTTGCATGATCTTCCTTCCTAATTCGTCTAATGGGTTATGTATGTTCATATAGCCCATGTCCAAAACTCTAGCGACGCTAGGAGCCAGATCATAATTCGCCTGGTGTGATTTCACCATTAGAGCTCTCATCTTTCTTTCAACCGCTTCTTCCGCGACTTTCTTAGGGACTCCGTTCCTAACCATCAAGTCTACGTGCTTTCTGAATACCTTGAAATTCTCGATAGCCGCCATTCCTCCTTCAGGATGGTGTGCTATTGCCGCATCGCACCCGAGCATCTTCGCTAGCAATAAGCCTGGGACTCCTACATCTATAGCAAAAAGTACTTTGTTAACGTCCTCTTTTGGGTTATATATCTCACTGTCTGCAGGAATCGACTCAAATCCAGCCATTTCCAGAGCTAAACCCATTATCTCCTCGGTACTCATCCCCATGGTGATCAAAGTCACATGAATGTCCATCCTTAATTAACGAACGGGTTGCTTTTTCCATAGGAGTCGCTTCTGGATTAGTTTCTAGTTTAAATTCCCAATTTATTCACCAGACTGAGGGTATTTTCTCCCCTGTTTGAAGGTTAATCAGACCTTTAGCTGTTAACATTATTTTTCTTGGATAGCAAGTCAGGAACATGAATGTCTGAGTATCTATTGGATGAGGACCCAAGGACGGGTCAGGTTTAAGCATTTTAGCCTTTTCATTGATGAATTCCAGGTCTTTTACGACTTCATCTGGCGGCCTGTCCGTCATAAGACCTCCAATGGATAAAGAAACTTCAGCAAGCACTTTTTTCCCTTTCACTATGACTATTCCTCCGCCAAGCTCGAAAACTCTGTTGACAGCAAGTGCCATCTCCTCGTCCGTGGCTCCTATTACAGAGATGTTGTGGGAGTCATGTAGAATACTCATAGCCACGGCTCCTTCCTTATATCCTACCTTCCAGAAGGAGATTCCTATGCTCCTACCGAATCTGTCCACGATGGCAACCTTGTTTATGCCCCTTCCGAGATCTCTTTGAACAACTCCGTTTCTAACCTCAAGTTCCTCTGTTAGCTCATCTAAATCTGTTCCGAAATAACTAGGCCTCAGAACAACTGCTCTCACGACTTTCTTATCAGGAGATACCCTTATCTCAAAGTCCTCTGGCTTTATAGCTCTTGGGAGGCGTAAGCTTTTTCTAACGTATTCTGGAGTTGGTTTCATTGGTATATCAACGATAAGCTTTCCTTTCTCGGCTACTATCTGACCGCTCGCCATAACCTTGATTATCTCGACTCTCTCCAAGTCGGAGATAAAGAGAATATCCGCATAACGACCTGGTGCTATTAGCCCGACTTCGCCTTCTAACCTCCAATGCCTAGCGTTGTTTATAGTTGCAAGTTGATAAGCTATCAAAGGGTCGAGCCCAGCCTTTATGGCCTCTCTCACCTCATGATCCATGTGCCCAATTTTCGCTAGAAGTTCTGCGGGGCGGTCGTCAACGCAAATTCCAACCATTTGCCAGTCTATGCCAGCTTCTACAAGGCCTGATACTGCTTCTTTGCAGGCACTAACCTTAAGTTCAAGGAAAGCACCTCTCTTAAGGAGTTCTAAGGCTTGATGAACGTTTCCATAGAAATGAGTTGAGGAAACTCCAGAACAAAGCCAAGCATCAGCCTCTGGTGGAAGGGGAACTCCATGGCCCTCTACTACCTTTCCAGCATTCAGACCCGCCTGAATGACCTCCCATAACCTCTCTCCCCTGTTGAATAGCTGGACGTAGTCCATGACCTCCCCTATACCTACTACTCTATCCAGTTTTAGTGCCTCCTCGGCCTCTTTTCCACCTATGTAGCCTCCTGTTTCCTCATATGGCGTTGGAGGGGTTGCTGAAGATAGAGAGACATATACCTTCTGGAATAGACCTTCTGTTTCCTCAAGGAGATATGAGATCCCTTTCAAGCCTAGAGCATTGCATATCTCGTGGGAGTCCTCAATTATTGTAGTTGTTCCCCTTGGAAGCGTTATCTGAGCGTGCCTTCTAGGGCTAAGCCTCGAACTCTCTATATGATAATGGGAGTCAACAAACCCTGGCACAAGATACAACCCTTCAGCGTCTATTATTCTCGTCTCTTGGCCTATAACATCACTTGCATCTCCCACTAAAGCGACTCTTTCGCCATACACTGCTACATCAATATCTGGGACTATTCTTCTTGTACAGACATCTATTAGCGTTCCGCCCATTATGACGACGTTTGCTGGAATGCGACCTAACGCGACATCTACAAGATCTTCTCTTCTTACCATCGAGAAGCAAATCCTTCAAAATAAAAAAAGGACATATCATCAGCATAAAGGAGAATACCGTTTGATTAGGAGCAGTCCGATAAGGGATAGATTTGTTTAACTCTTATTTCAGGCATCTTAGCTAATAGTACTTTTAGATATCTTCTTAGGGCAATCTATACGCTGTAATATAAGAAATGAGAGTTTTTTATGTATTTCCTGCATTTACTGAGAACGAAGAAAGGTGCTAAGAGTTTTCGCCGTAATAATGGAGGATGACCTCTACGGGAGAAGGATTATCAATCATATCTGTAAAGAAGGATATTCGGAGTGGTTTTGGGGTATACATGAGTTTGGAGAGGTACCGTTTAATATTCTAGATGATTTAGATTCAAACTTTCTTCCAGATGTACCTCAGTGTGATCTTATCCTATCCTTAGGAATTCCTGCTGAGCTTCAGACTCTCCTACCCGAGATCGTGGAGAAAGCAGGAGCAAAGGCAGTCATTGTGGCTATCGATGATCCTGGTTGGGTTCCTCCTGGGCTAAGGAGACAGCTCGAGCAGGAATTTATGGAAAAAGGTGTTGTTTCAGCCTTCCCAAAACCTCTCTGTAGCTTGAAGGAAATAGGGAATCCCTTTATAGATGAGTTCGCTAGTAAGTTTGGGAGACCTCGACTTAAGGTAGGGGTTGATGGGGGGCGAATTGCGAAGATAGATGTCTTAAAAGGATCTCCCTGTGGCTCTACTTGCTACATAGCTGAGAAGCTGGTTGGAGCACATATCGAGCCCAGAGAAAAGCTTTGGGAGGAACTAGCTAAGGCTCACCACTCCTACCCATGTCTGGCAAGCATGAAGGTGGATCCAGAAATAGGGGACGCTATACTACATAAATCCCAGTACATAATAAGAGAAGCAGTTGAAGAAGCTTTGCGCATGGCAGAAAATGTGTGAATTAGTTGTTTCCGCCTACTGCAAAAACCTTAATCTCCTAGAGATTAGTATTCTCTTTTACAGAGATAGAGAGGTTCCAAGATCGAGCGATGTATCCATTCATGTTAATTTCTGGCTCCTATGGGGTCCCCCAGCACTCATTTAGGAAATCGTAATTTATGCCTGAAAGGTCGATTGAGGAGGAATATGGAATATATCCCCTTTCCTTCGCCCTTAAGCAGAATGTCTCTCTCATTTTAGCCGAAGAAGGATAATCTAAGACCAATACTAATTTTCCACGTGAGATAATTCTATCTAGTGTGTTCAACCTGAGTTCTACCTCATCTTGAGGTCTCTCATAGTTTCCAATGGTCCAGACATCTTCAGAACTTACTCCATCTATCGCTTCCAAGTAATAATGATCCTCTATCAGTTCCTCAGCGTTTTGAGGAATTATGAGGAAACATCTCTCTTGCTTTGCCCTCGCTGATATTTCTAAAACGAAATTCAGCATCTTCTGTTTGGCGTCTAACACGCCTTTTTCCTCCCAGTACTCATATGCGTCAACTCTGTCCAATAAGACTCCATCAAAGCCTTTTTCGATGATTTTATGCAAGCAAGTAAACACAATATTCTTCCATTCTTGATCCCAGTATCTGACCCAATAGTTCTCAGGCCACTCCAGATCCTCTGTTCCCAGCCAGCGGGGTGGATCCAGTTCCCATTTATCGTCCCAGTATGATCTGTAAGATTCTGCTTGCCCTATGCTTAGATATGCTATAACCGTCTTCTCCTGCTCGTGGAGTTTAACTATGTCCTCCTTGCTTAATCTCGAATCATCTGGATCTACGACGAGAATTGTTGCATTTGCCTTGCTTAAATCCTCGAAATTAACTCTTTGATAAGAAAAAACCACAGGTCCTAGTCTTACTGGTCTACAACCCAGAACGTAGTCGGAAAGGGCTGTAAGCCTTATCCATGGCGCAGGAAATTCTGACGCTGCACTAGCAGTTTCTATTCTTGTGTGTCCTGCTATTATAACATAATCTATTTCGTTCTTCCTGCTAACAACCGTAACCATCGAGTTTTCCTCTGAAATAAGCTTTTCAGCCTGGGATTTTGGCAAATAACTGCTTGAAACATTTCCTATGCCCTCATATGCTTTAGGACCCCCAAGAATTATCATGGCATCTCGGGAAATGTTTACATTTTCGTTAGTTAATGTCACCAATACTCTGTGCCTTCCGATGTTAACAGCAATTTTTCTTGCCGCAGGCAAATCTACTGAGTTAGAAAGCATAAGAACATGAACGGGTCTTGATGGAGTTGTTCCATAAACTAAGAAGGCATTCCTAACTGTTTGAGCGTCTGGAATTCCTGAAAACGGGTCTTCAGGATAATACCCCACATTTACGGCTCCGCCTTCATATGCTGCTTCTATGATCGAACTAAAAACATCAGAAGGAATCCACAATTCCTTTTCCCAGTCGTAAGACTGTATCTTTATCAGAGTTCTTCCTTTTCCAAAAGCAGCGACTGCCTCCCTTGCTACAGCTTCTACCCACTCTTCTGGATTATCTGCATTTTCCAAAAATGGATAGGCCATTATCACCATGAAAAAGTCCGAATTTGCAAGGATGTTCTTGTCTTGAGCTAGCCAAGAAGGGGCGTCATCATATAGGAGTACATCAGAGTACACATCGATTGAAAAGATGGCTTCAGGTCTCTTTTCCTTAACTGTTTCCTCTAAAATCCTTGCAATGTACATAAGTCGCTCTACTTTCCAATTAATCCATTTTTCCCTCCAATCTCCCATCTTTAACAA